>CAMDSS010000034.1 GCA_945907085.1 Cyanobium sp. NIES-981
CCGGATAGTGCCCCCGCCAGCAGGCTAAAAGCCGTGGAGGGACGACCAACGACTGCTGTGATGGCCACGACTACGGCTGAAAGCAGCAGGGTGAACAGCAACAAGCGCCGTTGGAGTCTGAAGAAGTCGTCCATGCCATTGCTCGGATCAGCCGGAGCTGAATCGGCAACCGCGCAGTCGACATTGGGCAGGGCCAGGCCATGGGGCCGGGCCAGGTCGTTGTTGGCCTGATCCCCGAGCCCGTCTTCCCCGAAGGGATCGGATGCCGATAGACCGGCATCAGGCGAGCAGGGGACGGAAACCGACAAACGAATCTCAGCCCTCAAAAGGCGCGCGGAATCTATCACGACCTTGACAGGTACCAAGCCGAGAAAGCGATCTCGCCCGTTAGGCCAGCACGGGCAGCAGCACCCTTTGGGCCACCAACGTGCGCGCCACCTCCGCCTGCCGCTGGGCCTCCCAGCCGAGGGCGAGCTGCCCCAGGGGAGTACCAGCTGGCGCCAGCTCCAAAGCCTGCATCAAGGCCAAACCATCCGGGCTGAGATCGAGGGGGGCCATATCGGAATCCAGCAGGGTCAGGCCCGGCCAACCCCAAAGGCAGCGGTTGCGCTCACCCGGGACCGCCAGCAGGGCCCCATCTGAACCCCAGTCGGGCCGAACCAACTCGCCCTGGCTCAGGAAAAACTCGAAGTGGCTGATGTCGGGGTCGAGGTCTTCGATCAGGGCCCATTGCTGCTCCACCGGCAGGGCCTGGGCCCGCTCCAGCAGCTCGCCTTGGAGCAATCGGGCCGGATCCCACACCTCGGGGTTGGAAAACCCCGCAAAGCGAAGGTCGGCACTGGCCACAAAGGCCAAGAGCCGCTGGAGGTTGTAGCTCGTCTCCTGGGGATGGAGGTACATGTCGGCGAAATTCGCGTCCGCCGCGGTATCGAGGGCCCAGCGCTGCTCGTGGTGACGGCGCAGTCGATTGGACGCGGGCAGGGCTTCAACCAAACCTCGCCCCAAGCGCAGGCCCTCCTGACCCGTGCCGACCCCCAGCAGGCTGAGGGCCCGCTGGGTGCGGTGAATTTCCCAGCGGCCGCCATCGGCATACAGGAAGAGGTGCAGCACTCCACCGGGCTTCAACAGGGCGGCCAAGGCCTTCAGGCCTGCCTCGGGCTCCCGGAGGTGGTGGAGCACCCCAACGGAATTGATGTAGTCGAAGGGGGCTTCCCCGCCCAGGTCGAGCAGGCTGCGTTGCTCAAAGCGCAGCGAGCTGGCCTGGCCAGCGGCCCCCGAGCGGCGGGTGCGCTCGCGGGCCACCTCAAGGGTTCCAGCGCTGATATCCACGGCGAGGATCTCGGCACCTGGATTGAGGTGGGCCAGGTAATCGGTGCTGACCCCCGTGCCGCAGCCCGCATCCAGGATCCGCCAGGGTCTGGGGCCTTCCGCCGGCAGGGGGGGGAGGGCGCCGGCCACAAAGGCGCGGGCACTATCGATACACCAGCGCCAGTTGTATCCAGGCGGTGCACCGTCCTGAAGGGGATCACCGGGGTAGGGGAAACGGTCGTAAAAGGCACTCACCACAGGGGTGGCGGCATCGGTGTCAGCGGTCACGGGATCTCGAACGGGCAAGGAGCGTGCTTTGGGGAGCATTTCATGGGCTCCCCCCTGGACCAGCACCCGAACCCATCGAGCTGCAAACATTTGTTCATGCCACCCCAAAGGCCCAGACCGCCGGCCGTAACGTGACCCAGCCCGGTTCGCTCTCGTCAATGACCGTGACCGCCAGCAGCGGCAGCACCAGGGTTGCTCCCCAGCGCTACGACACCCTGCCGCTCTCCAGCGTCCGTCAGGCGGAGCAACAGGATCGCTTCCCCGATGGGGGAGAACTCCAAGGCCTGATCACCTTCTTTCAAAGCGGACAGCTGCGCGTTCAAGCTGCCCGTCGTCTTTCGGACAACGCCGAATTCATCGTTGCCAAGGCGGCCAACCGCATCTTTGCCGGTGGGACCCCGCTGTCCTATTTGGATGGGCCGATTGGCAGCGCCCCTAAGGCCCCAGCCGGTGGCGTAGCCCTTGCCGCCGACCAGGCAGCCTTCCAGCAATCGGTTCAAACTTTTGCCCAGGGCACCGGCAGTACCGGGGGCAACATCTTCACCCGGTTGCTCGATGGCGCCGGCGGTGATGCCGATGTGCGCGTCGTACTGCCCACGGGGTTCAGCCCAATTTCGGTTGGCAGTTACGGCACTGTCCGGATGAAAAAATCCATCCGCGACCTCGCCTGGTTCCTGCGCTACGTGGGCTATGCCCTGGTGGCAGGTGACCCCAGCATCCTGACGGTGAACACCCGCGGCCTGCGGGACGTGCTTGAGAAGGCCTGCTCCCTGGCGGCCACCAACGTGGCCCTGCAGGAAATGCGCGCTGCCGCAGCCGGTCTTCTCAAAGACACCCCAGCTGCTCGCCAGCTGGTCATCCAGTACTTCAACGTCCTGATTCAGGAATTGGAGGTTCCCACCCCCTCCACCCGCAAGCGGCTTGGCAGCCCCGAAAACCAGGGCCTGCAATTACCCGCCACCTATGCCCTCGCGGCAGAAAGTGCCCAGCGCTTCAACATGAAGCCCGGCATGACCGGCAGCCAAAAGGCCAAAGTGGTGCGGGCTGCCTACCGCCAAATCTTTGAACGGGACATCGCCAAGGCCTACTCCCAAGTGGTGTGCCCGGTGGAGGCCACCCAGGTGCGGCAGATGGATATCTCCATGCGGGAATTCGTCCGCGCCCTAGGCCACAGCAAGGAATACCGCCAGCAGTTCTTCGGCCGCTTCTCCAATAGCCGGGCCGTCGAATTGGCCTTCCGCCACTTCCTTGGCCGGGGGATCAGCACAAGGGAAGAATTCACGCGCTACTTCGACATCGTCAGCGCCCAAGGGCTCAAGGGCCTGGTGGATTCCTTGATCAACACCAGCGAATACGCCCAGGTGTTCGGCGAGGAAACCGTTCCCTACCTCCGCGACCTCGGCGAAGAAGCCCAGGAGAGCGCCGGCTGGGGATCCAACCGCAAGCTGTTCCGCTTCAGCGCTCCGTTTGAAGGCGCGCCCCAATACGTCACCCTTTACGCCGCCTACCGCCAGCCCCACCCCGACCAGCACGTCTATGGCGGTGGCAATGATCCGTTAGCCCTCAACTACGGCGCGATCTTCCCCTCCAGCACGGCTTCCGTGGCCACCCGGCCTGCGCCCTACGGCTACGACTCCCGTCGGATCCTGATTGGCAACGGACTCAATCAGCCGGGCCAAATGAACTCGGCCCAATTCCGCAAGGCCACCCCAAGGCGCGTGGGGCCCAAGGTGGTGCGGTTGCAGCAAATCGCCACGGGTGGAGCATCGGTGCCCCGCCGGGGCGGACAGCCCAGTGTTCGCGGCACAGAGGCCAGCACCCAAGCGGTGATTCGGGCTGTCTACAACCAGATCCTTGGTAATACCGGCTACGCCGGCGAACGCACAACCGTTGAAGAGATCAAGCTCGAAAACGGCAACATCAGCCTGCGGGAATTCATTCGCCAGGTGGCCCGCTCGAACGCGTTCCGGCGCCGTTATTGGAGTGGCCTCTACATCACCAAAGCCATTGAGGTGATGCACCGCCGCATCCTGGGCCGTCCCACCCTTGGTCGCTGGGAAATCAACGCTTACTTCGACACCGCGGCTCGCAAGGGCTTCTATGGCGTGGTTGACGCCATGCTGAACAGCTCCGAATACAACGAAAGCTTCGGCGAAGACACCGTTCCCTTCGAACGCTTCATCACCCCCGCCGACCGCAACGCCCGGCAGGTGCCCACCTTCAACAGAGCCTTCAACGCAGCCGCCTACGTCGAGCCTTCGAGCCTGCGGCCTGATGTATCGCCGCCCCAAGCTCTCCGCAGCACGGGTGATCTGGTCCAGCGCAACCTGACCGATCGCAATCGCGTGGTTGTGGGCAGCTGGACCGCCCAACTCTCCGGTGGTGCGGTGGCCACACCGAGTAGCCCCTCCTCCAGCCAGGGGCCTGGCAGCATCCGCCAAAACCCAGCCCCCACCAGGCGTTGGCGTCCAACCACCATTGGCTTTGCCGGTGCTGCTGGCTTTGCAGGCACCCAGGCTTTTGCTGGCAGTGCAGCAGCGATCCAGGTCTCCACGGGAGCTCCCTGGCGATCCACCCAGGGCGATGGTCGCCTCGGCGCCCCCGCCGCCGAGCCAGGCGCAGCCATGGCCAGGGCCCTCCTGGCGGGCCAACCCCAAGGGTTCAACCGTCGCCAAAGCCTGGGTCAACCAGTGCAACTGGGCCGCACTGCGAGTGAAACCGACGTGCAAGCAGCCATCGAAGCCACCTACAAGCAACTGCTGAACCGGGTTCCCCTCGCGGCAGAGCGGCTTGGCGATGTGGAATCCCAATTCCGCAACCAGCAGCTCACGGTGGCCGAATTCGTTGGCCAACTTGCCGGCAGCGACTGCTTCCAACAGCGCCTCAATCGGATGGCCCCCCTTCGGGCAGCCTCAGCGGCCTACCTTGCCCTGCTTGGCCGCGCCGCCCAACCCCAAGAAGTGAGTCGCTTCCTGGCGACCCGCGCCAAAGCTGGCCAACAGGCCGCGCTAGACGGACTGCTTACCAGCAGCGAATATGCCCAGGCCTTTGGCCAAAACACCGTGCCCTACGTGCGCGGGATGGCCACCGCCGACGGCTTGCCTCTCACCAGCGTGAATCGGACCGCTTCCCTCTATGCCGGCAATGCTGGCCTCAACCCCAGTCCCAAGCCCGCCATCTAGGTCGGCCCGCCCCCAGACCAGACCCAAAGCGGGCTTCAGCCCTCAACCTTCCGACTTCACAGTTGGAAGGTTTTTCATGCTGAGCTACACAAATCAACGCAAAATCGTGGTCGTATCGTGAAGCAAGTGCGCCAATCAGCAAGACAAAATGATGAACAAATACCACACCGTGTTGCTATTAGCGTCATTTGCCAGAGTCCTTGCGGCGGAAGGGATCTGAAAACCAGATAGGCCGTGAAGAACTGTTACCGGCCCCGGGGACAGCGAAGGTCTTTGGCTCAGAATGATTCAGCGATCGGCGCAAGTCGATCTCTCCACTTACCCACCGGATACCGGTCACCGTCAAGGCGGCCGCTTGTTTCGAGGCAGAACTGCATGAGCATCGTCTCCAACTCGATCATCAACGCGGACGCCGAAGCCCGCTATCTAAGCCCTGGCGAACTTGATCAGATCAAGTCGTTCGTCTCGGCTGGACAGCGTCGCCTCCGCGTCGCGCAGGTTCTCAGCGAGAGCCGTGAGCGCATCGTCAAACAGGCCGGCGGCGCCCTGTTTCAGAAGCGTCCTGATGTCATCTCGCCAGGCGGCAATGCCTACGGCGAGGAAATGACAGCGTCCTGCCTGCGGGACATGGACTACTACCTCCGCCTCGTCACTTACGGCGTGGTTGCTGGTGACGTGACCCCGATCGAAGAGATCGGCGTGATCGGAGCCCGCGAGATGTATCGCTCCCTGGGCACGCCCCTCGAGGCCATGGCCGAGTCCGTGCGCGAAATGAAGTCCGCCGCCATGGGCCTGCTCACCGGCGCCGATGCTGAAGAAGCTGGCTTTTACTTCGACTACGTGGTTGGCGCCCTCTCCTGAGGCCCCGAACCCCACCTTTGCTCCGCACCGTCTTTTCGCCCTAAGCAGGATTCATGCAAGACGCCATCACCAACGTCATTAACCAGGCCGACGTACAAGGTCTGTACCTCGACGGCTCTGCCATGGGCCGCCTGGAGCAGTACTTCGCCAGCGGTGAGCTGCGCGTTCGTGCAGCTGCCACCATCAGCGCAAACGGTTCGGCCATCATCAAAGAAGCCGTGGCCAAGTCGCTGCTGTACTCGGACATCACCCGTCCCGGCGGCAACATGTACACAACCCGTCGCTATGCAGCTTGCATTCGCGACCTCGATTACTACCTGCGCTACGCCACCTACGCCATGTTGGCCGGTGACACCTCGATCCTCGACGAGCGCGTTCTCAACGGCCTCAAGGAGACCTACAACTCCCTGGGCGTGCCCATTGGCGCCACCGTGCAGTCAATCCAAGCCATGAAGGAAGCCACCGCTGCCTTGGTTGGTCCTGACGCCGGTCGTGAGATGGGTGTCTACTTCGATTACATCAGTTCCGGCTTGGGCAACTGATCCAATCGCTTAGGCACAACCCCTCGGATCGTTCCCATGCGCCTGTTCAAGATCACAGCCTGCATCCCCTGCCCTGAGAAATCACGCACCCAGCGTGAGCTCCAGAACACCTTCTTCACCAAGTGGGTTCCCTACGAAAGCTGGTTTGCTGAACAGCAGCGGATCATGAAGCAGGGCGGAAAGATCCTGAAGGTCGAATTGGTCTCGGGTCGGCGGCAACAGAACGTTGGCAACTGAGACCAAACTCCTGCTTAGCAAGCCCGGCCATGCCGGGCTTTTTTTGTGGCCTGATCCCTAGCCAGCCGCAAGCTTTCACGGCTCAATAGAACCATCGACAACCCTCGCCGCCCCGACCCACCAGCCTTGCCCCGATCCAGCACCCGGCGTGATTCCCCAGCGGCTGGCGTGCAAGCCAGTGCTGCCCAAGGCTTACTGCCCCTGCCATGGCACCTTTGGCCCGCTGAGGCCCGCCTCGTGCTCGGCATGGTGGCCCTCTGGAGCGTGGTGGGCGTCCTGGTGCTCACCTCCTCCAGCTGGTGGGTTGCCGAACGGGAGATGGGCGATGCCGCCTACTACCTCAAGCGCCAATTGATTTGGATGGTGGCCAGCTGGGGCCTGCTTTGGCTCGGCCTCCGCACCAGCCTGCGCCGCTGGCTGCACATCGCCCCCATGGCCCTGTTGATTTGCCTTCTGATGGTGGCCGCCACCTTGGTGGTAGGCAGCACCGTGAATGGGGCAAGCCGTTGGCTGGTGATTGGGCCGATCCAAATTCAACCCTCGGAACTGGTCAAACCCTTTGTGGTGCTCCAAGGGGCATCCCTCTTCGCCCATTGGAAACGCAGTGGCAGCGACCAAAAACTGCTTTGGCTCGGCATCCTAGGGGCCTTAATCCTGCTGATTCTCAAGCAGCCCAACCTCAGCACCGCTGCCCTCATTGGCCTGCTGCTGTGGCTGATGGCCTTGGCCGGCGGCCTTTCCAAAACCCTCCTACTTGGTGCCGCCGGAGCAGGAGGCCTGGTGGGTACGGCGAGCATCTTGCTCAATGAATACCAACGCATACGCGTGATCTCCTTTCTCAACCCTTGGCGCGATGCCCAAGGGGATGGCTACCAGCTTGTGCAAAGCCTGCTGGCCATTGGCTCCGGCGGCTTCCTCGGCTCCGGCTTTGGACTCTCCACCCAAAAACTGCAGTACCTACCAATCCAGTCCACCGATTTCATCTTTGCTGTCTTTGCAGAAGAGTTCGGCTATGTGGGTTCGGTGGTGCTGCTCCTCTTCCTGCTGCTGTTTGGCTTTGTGGGGCTACGCATTGCCCTGCAATGCCGCACCAACCAGCAACGGCTGATCGCGATTGGCTGCACCACGATCCTGGTGGGCCAATCCATCCTCAACATTGCCGTTGCCAGTGGCGCCATGCCCACCACGGGCCTGCCCCTGCCGCTGATCAGTTACGGCGGCAACTCCCTGATGGCCAGCCTGCTGATTTGCGGCCTGCTGTTGCGTTGCTCCCTGGAGGGCAGTGGCCTCTCCCCCACCCCCAGACGTCACCGGCCCGCAGCCGCCCGATAGGCTGGATCGATGATCAGCTTTGGGCCCCAACTGGCCGATTGGGCCCGCACCAGCGAGACCTTGCTGCAACAGTCCCTGGCCTCTCCCACCCCCACCACCTTGGCGGTGGTTTTCGCCGGTGGCCTGCTCACCAGCCTGGGGCCCTGTTCCCTGTCTCTGCTGCCGGTCACCCTGGCCTATTTGGCCGGATTCGGCGCCGCCGTAGCCGATGGACAGCGGCGCCCATCCCCTTGGCAAAGGAGCTTGAGCTTTGCCGCCGGCATCGTGGCGTCCCTGGTTTTACTGGGGCTGGTGAGCGGACTGCTCGGCCGCATCTATGGACAAATTCCTGGCCTCATCCCCACCATCGTGGCGGTATTGGCCCTGTTGATGGGTTTCAACCTGCTGGGGGTTCTGAAGATTCCCCTCCCCCCTGGACCAGACCCTGAAATCTGGCGACGCAAGGTGCCCGCCCCCCTCGCTCCTTTGGCAGCTGGCTTGGCGTTTGGCCTCGCTGCAACCCCATGCACCACGCCGGTCTTGGCGGTGCTGCTGGGCTGGATGGCCCAGAGCGGTAAGCCGGTGGTTGGCATGGTGCTGCTCACCAGCTTTGGCGCTGGCCAGGTGCTGCCCCTGCTGCTCGCGGGGACGGCGGCGGCAAGCCTGCCGAGCCTGCTCAACCTCCGCCAGGTGGGCCAGTGGGTGCCCCCCATCAGCGGCGTGATCCTGGTGACCACCGGAGCCCTAACCCTGGTGGCCCAATGGCTATGAAGGCACACCAATGAAACCTCTCCTCCGGTTGGCGTCCTGGATCTCCGACCTGCGCCTCGCCATTGGCCTGCTGCTGGTGATCGCCGTTGCCAGTGGGATCGGGACCGCCATTCCCCAAAAAGAAAGCGACGCCTTCTACCACCAGCTCTATGACGGCCAACCCTGGCTGGGGCTGATCAAAGGGGATGGGGTGCTGGCGCTCCAGCTCGATCACATTTATTCGAGCAGTTGGTTTTTAGGCCTGCTGGCCTGGCTGGCCCTATCCCTGCTGCTCTGCAGCTGGCGCCGTCAATGGCCCGCCCTGCAAAACGCCATGCGCTGGGTGGATTACCAATCACCGCGGCAACTCAGCAAGCTGAGCGTGGCCGAAACCGTGGCCAGCCAAAGGCCAGCCGCCAGCCTGGTGCAGCTGGAAGGGATGCTGAAGGCCCAGGGCTGGAAGATCCAGACTCACCCAGGCAGGCTTGCGGCCCGCAAGGGCCTGCTGGGCAGGGTCGGGCCGATGCTCGTCCATGCCGGCATGGTGGTGCTGATGCTGGGCGCCGCCTGGGGCTCCCTGGCTGGCCAGCGCTCCGAGCAATTTCTGGCGCCGGGACGCACCCTGGATCTGCTCAACAGCCGCGGCCAAAGCCAATTGGTGGTGGCCCTCGATGGCTTCTCCGTGCAGCGGGATCCGGCCGGCCGGCCGGAACAATTCACCTCCCAGCTGCGGCTCCTGGATGGCGAGTCAGGTCCCGAGCTCAAGCAGGCCGAAATCAGCGTGAACCATCCCTTGCGCTTCAAGGGAATCACCCTCTATCAAGCCGACTGGTCGCTCGCGGCCATCACGGTGCAGCTCGGCAAAAGCCCCTTGCTGCAGCTGCCGCTACAGGCCTTCCCCCAACTCGGCGAACAGATCTGGGGATTGGTGCTTCCCACCCGCCCCGACGGCAGCGAACCGGTCCTGCTCAGCCTCAACAATGAGGCGGGCCCCGTGGACGTCTACGGAGGCGATGGCCAACTCCTCGGCCAACTGGTGCCAGGAGGCGCCGCCACAGAGATCAAAGGGCTGCCGATTCGGGTGGCCAGCGTGCTTCCAGCCAGTGGCATCCTGTTGAAAAAAGATCCCGGCGTGCCCCTGGTCTATGCGGGCTTTGCCATTGCCCTTGCAGGAGGGGGCTTAAGCCTGGTAGCCACCCGCCAGCTCTGGGCCATCGGCGAGGGGGAGGGGGAGAGCGGCCGGGTGCATGTGGCCGGACTTTGCAACCGCGACCTTCCGTCCTTTGCCCAGGAGCTCCCCCAGTTACTGGGCCAGCTCTAACAGGGCAGTCGGGTGCCGTGACTCACCCGGACCACGGTGTGGACATTGCCCCGGGGATGGAAATCAGCCTCGAGTTGCATCCACTGGGGCGCAGCCGCTGCCACGCAATCATCAAGGATGCGGTTGGCCACTTCCTCGTGGGAGATGGAGCGGTCTCGGTAGCTGTTGACGTAGAGCTTGATCGCCTTGAGCTCCAGCACCCGGGGGCCCGGTTGGTAGATCAAGCGCAACACCGCGAAATCGGGATAACCCGAAAACGGGCACTTGCAAGTGAACTCAGGCAGCTCAATGGCCACCTCGTAGGGACGTCCGGGACGGGGGTTCTCAAAACAGATCAGTTCCGCATCGGAAATCGCCCGCTCGCCATAAAGCGGTGTGCGCGTTTGCTCCACCGGTTGCTCCCTATCCATGCTTGCGATCGTAGACAGGCCCCCAGGCCAGGTAGCCGTTGCTACGACGACTCCGTCAACCCTCAGGCCTAATGGGTCCTATCCCCTTCCTTGGGCGGGGATTTCCTGAGAGACTTCTTTTAAAGCCCTAGCTGCTTCCATGAAAAAAATCGAGGCCATCATTCGTCCCTTCAAGTTGGAAGACGTGAAGATTGCGCTGGTCAATGCAGGCATCGTGGGCATGACCGTGAGTGAGGTACGCGGTTTTGGCCGCCAGAAAGGCCAGGTCGAGCGCTATCGGGGCTCGGAATTCACCGTGGAGTTCCTGCAAAAGCTCAAGCTCGAGATCGTGGTGGATGACAACCAGGTGGACACGGTGGTGTCCGCGGTGCAGGACGCAGCCCGCACTGGCGAAATCGGCGACGGCAAGATCTTCGTCAGCACCATCGATTCGGTGATTCGGATCCGCACCGGCGATCGCGACAGCGGCGCGATTTAGGCCCCTCTCAGGAGCTCGACGCCTTTCAGCTGGTGGCCAGGGTGCTGGTCACCAGCTTTTTGATGGCCCCAGCGTCCACGACAGAAGGGCCCTGACCCCGCAGCCAAAGCAAATACTCATGGTTGCCGGCTGGCCCCGTAATCGGTGAGGCCACCAAGCCCGCCGCTTCTAAGCCCAGCCCTGCCGCGGCCGCCATCACCCCAGCGATCGCATCGGCGTGGGCGTCTGGATCGCGCACCACCCCGCCCTTACCAACCCGGGCCTTACCCACCTCGAACTGGGGTTTCACCAGCACCACCAGCTCCGCCATGGCCTGGGGCGCCAGCAAGCCCTTGAGGGCTGGCAACACCAGGCCAAGGGAAATGAACGACACATCCGCCACGGCCAAATCGGGCCATGGATCACCCTCGCCGTAAAGATCAGCGGCGATGAGATGGCGCAGGTTGGTGCGCTCCTTCAGCACCACGCGCCCATCACTGCGCAGGCTCCAGGCCGTTTGGCCATAGCCCACATCAATGCCATAGACCCGCTGGGCGCCGTGCTGGAGCAGGCAATCGGTAAAGCCGCCGGTGGAAATTCCCCCATCGATGCACACCCGACCGCCCACCTCCAGGGGGAAGGCCTCAAGGGCCGCCAGGAGCTTTTCGCCCCCACGCGACACAAACCTGGGCGGATGTTGAACTTGCAGCTCCAGCTCGGGGGCCACGTCGGTGCCGGGTTTATCGAGCACCTGATCCCCTGAACGCACCCGACCGGCCCGAATCAGCTGCTGGGCCTGCTGGCGCGAGGTCACCAGCCCGCGGGCCAGGAGCTCCAAATCCAAGCGTTGCTTGCGGGCCATAGCGCAGGGGTGCGGCTTCAACGCTGCCCGGTTGTGATCAAACCATATGGGAAACGGAATACATTCCAAACAAGGGGGCCTGCTGGCGGAAAGCCAGCTGAAGATGGCCCGATCGAAGAGGCAAACCCATGGCCACTTCCCTTCAACGTCGAAACAATCTGCGCTCCAGCAACGTGGTGGAGCTGCTGCGGCCGGGCTGCTTTGTGCGGCTGCCCAACCAGCCCCGCGACCTACCCCCGTTCCAGGTGATCCAGTGCCGTGGTGGCCGCTGCTGGGTGCGTCAACAGAGCTGGGGCAACCTGGTGCATTGGGAAGTGGCCCACCAACAACTCAGCACCGCAGCCTGAGCCAGGGGATCACCGACCTCCTCCGATACAGCCGCCCCATACATTGGTGGGGCTGTTGCCACGCGCTGGCCCTTGATCGAGCGTTACACCCTGCCCGAAATGGGCGCCCTCTGGAGCGAAGAGGCCAAATTCCAGAGCTGGCTCGATGTGGAAATCGCCGCCACCGAAGCCAACTGTGAGCTGGGGCGGGTTCCTGCTGAGGCGGTCGCCACCATCAAAGAGAAGGCGGCTTTCAGCGTGGATCGCATCCTCGAGATCGAGGCTGAAGTGCGCCACGACGTGATCGCCTTCCTCACCAACGTGAATGAACACGTGGGCGATGCGGGCCGCTTCATCCACGTGGGGATGACCAGCTCCGACGTGCTGGATACGGGCGTAGCCCTCCAAATGAAGGCCTCGGTGCAACTGCTGCGCACCGAGCTCGACAAGCTGGCCGATGCCCTGCGGGACCTCACCCGGGCCCACAAGGGCACGGTGATGATTGGCCGCTCCCACGCCATCCATGGCGAACCGATCACCTTCGGTTTCAAGGTTGCCGGCTGGCTAGCCGAAGTGCTCCGCAACCAAGAGCGCCTCGAGCGGCTAGAGCGGGTGGTGAGCGTGGGCCAGATCAGTGGCGCCATGGGCACCTACGCCAACACCGATCCCCAGATCGAAGCGATCGCCTGCGCCAAGCTTGGCCTCGTGCCCGACACCGCCAGCACCCAGGTGATCTCCCGCGATCGCCATGCTGAGTACATCCAAACCCTGGCCCTGGTGGGAGCGGCGCTTGAGCGCTTCTCCACCGAGATCCGCAACCTGCAGCGCACCGACGTGCTCGAGGTGGAGGAGAACTTCGCCAAGGGGCAAAAGGGCAGTTCGGCCATGCCCCACAAACGCAACCCCATCCGCAGTGAGCGGATCAGTGGCCTGGCCCGCGTGCTGCGCAGCTACGTGGTGGCAGCCCTGGAAAATTGTGCCCTCTGGCACGAACGCGACATCAGCCACAGCTCTGTGGAGCGCATGATGCTGCCCGATTGCTCCGCCACCCTGCACTTCATGCTCAGGGAGATGACCGATGTGGTGAAAGGCCTGGGGGTCTACCCCGAGAACATGGCCCGCAACATGAATG
>CAMDSS010000035.1 GCA_945907085.1 Cyanobium sp. NIES-981
ACGCCGATGTGCCGTTTTTGCCCCTGCTCGATGGCCTATTGGCGAATCCCAACTGGCGGCAGTGGCTCTGCGCTGATGGCCTGCATCTCAACACGGAAGGGCACCGCCAGGTGTACGAACGCATCAGCCACTGGCCTGCCCTTCTGCAATGGGCCGATCAGGATCCAGCCGCCGCAGCGAATCACCCAAACCGGTGAGGGGCCATTCCTCCCCCTGGGGGACGCCCTAACCCAAGGGACCAGAGAGCGTAAATGCCCCCTACCGGCGTTTTCATCGTCCAGGCTCCATGGCCCAATCCACCCCCATCAAGTCCGAACGTCGCTCACGCAACAAGCAATGGTTCCAGGCCTTGGCCCAGGCCAACCAATCCAAACAAGCCGAACTGACCCTGCACTGGCGCAATGCCCTGGTCAGCGAAAATTTGGCCCTCGTCCGCAAGGTCGCTAACCGACTTAGCAAGCAGACAGGCCAACCATTTGACGAGCTGGTTTCAGCTGGAAGCCTGGGGCTGATTCGGGCCGTGGAGGCCTTCGACCTCAAACACGATTGCGTCCTAAGCAGCTTTGCGGTGCCCTACATCCGCGGGGCGATTTTGCACGACCAGCGGGACAACCACCAACCGCTCAAAACCCCCAGGCGACTGCGCGAGCTGCACCAGCGGGCACGACGGCTGGAAGAACAACGGCGCCGCCAGGGCGCCGCACCCCTGGGTGCCGCCGAACTTGCCGGGGCCTTGAACTGCCGGATTGAGCAGCTGGAAGAGGCCAAACGGGTGCAGCGGGCCCTGAAGGTGCTGAGCCTCGATGCCCCTTTTCCTGGGAACCACCAAACCTGGGGACAAGGCCCATGCCTGGTGGATCAGATTGCCGCCCCAGAAACCAGCGATGGCCCCAGCCAGGCGCAGCGGAGCTGGCTGGAGTGCCAGTTGAAGGCCCTATCGGGCCTGGATCGCGCCCTGCTCCAGGGCCACTGGATCCTTGAGCGCAGCTGGAAAGAGCTTGGTTTTCAGTTGCGCATGGCTCCCAAGCAAGCCCAAGCCCGGGCTGAAGCCGCCCTCGACCAGCTACGCCACAACCTGAGCCGGGAGGCCCAGGAGCAGGAAGCAGGCCATGGCGATGAGGGCCGCAATCGTGGTTTGCAGGCCATTCACGAGTTCATTGGTGAGCCAGCGAAAGCGGTGTTGGCAGGTCGCCCCAATCACGCTTTCAATCAGGGTGGCCAGCAAGCCCACCAGGGTGACGAGGATCCACCCCATCGCCGTTGGCACTAGCCCCAACAGGCCCATCAGCGAGGCCATGAGGGCACTACCCACCAGGCTGGCGGCGGTGCCCTCCAGGCTGATGGCACCCTCCGTACCGGGGGGGACCGCTCGAAGGGTGGTGATTAACAGGGTGTGGCGGCCCCAGCGCTTGCCGATTTCACTGCCGAAGGTATCCGCCAACTTGGCGGCAAAACTGGCGGCAAAACCCACCAGCAACACCGGGGTGGCCTGGGGGGGAAGGAGTTGGCTCGCCAGGGCCAACACGGCACCGGTAGCCGCCGAACCCCAGACATTTTCGGGGCCCCGCCGACCACCCCTGGCTTCCGCCAGACCCCGGGCCTGCTTGCTGCGAAAGCCCAGCTTGGTGACCATCGAGCCCAGGGCCAAATAGGCCACCACGGCCAACCAGCCCCTGGGCCCCAAGCTGCCCCAAAGGAGGGTGCCGAGGATGCCGGCATGCACCCAGCCCGCCTTGGTCAGCAGGGGCAGTCGCTGGGCCAGGGCAATCAACAACCCATTGATCAACAGGGCAGAGAACCAGCTCAGCAGGACGGCAATCAACGCAGGGACCTCGCTTCTGTTGCACAGATCTAAGCCAGGCCGCTGAAGTGGCCAATCGCCATTGATAATCGGCTCAAGACGTTGCTGCCGTCATGGTGTTTAACCGCAAGGAAGTTTTCCGCCACGATTTCGGCAGCGAAGGCGCCGAACCGGCTGCGATTGCGATCAGGCCTGCAACTGAAAAAGCTTCAGCAAACAAAGCTTCTGCCACCAAAGCTTCTGCACCCAAGACTGCAGTAGCCCTGCCCGGCGATTCCTTCCAGTTCCAAGCGCCCAAGGCAGGCGGAGCATCCCCAGAAGCCAAACAAGCTGGCAACACTGAAGCCCCCGCGAGCACCCTCACCACGGCCGAAGCCATCGCCGCCGAGCTGCGCGCTGCCCAAGAGGCCATGCCAGCGCCGAGCAACGCCACCTTCGCGCCCGACTGCCTCAATCCCATCAACGCGGTCCCCATGGTCCGCCGCAGCGCCGGCGCAAACCTCGCGGGCTTTAAGACCATGGGCAAAGAGATGCTCAAGAGCTGATAGCTGGGCGAGCAACGCCCCTACAAGCCCGCCCGCCAATGGCTGAGCAGCGCCGCAGCAGCTACTGCCGCCGTGGAACTGCGCAGAATCGTGGGCCCCAGGCTGACCGGAATCCAGCCCTGGGAGATGGCCAGCCCTTCTTCGGCGGGGCTCCAGCCCCCTTCTGGACCAATCGCCATCACAACTCCCTTACCAGGCTCTGAATCAGCGAGCACAGGCGAAAGGCTTGTCTGGTTCAGCACCGCCGCCAACAAGGGAAGATCGTCGCGGCGGGTCGTCGCGAGCAGGCCGAGGCCGAAGGGCGGTTGGCCCAAGCAAGCTTCGGCTGGCTGTAAGGCCCCCAGTTCGGGAGACCACAGCCGTTCACACTGCTCCACCGCCTCCCGCAGGATCAGGTGGCAGCGCTCGCTGTTGAACGGGCCTGGAACACTGCGCTCAGCCTTGAGGGGCGTGAGGCGATCAAAGCCCAATTCACAGGCCATGCGCAGCACCAGCTCCCCATCGCGCTTGGGCAAGGCCACCGCCAATTCCATGGGCAGCAAAGGCCTGGATTCCGTCTGCAGGGGCGCATGCACCGGTTGATCCAAAACCGCAGCAGTGCCTCCCGCAAGCGTGGCGCTCCAGAGATGGCCCGCCCCATCAGCGATGGCAAAACGGTCGCCCTCGCGCAGCCGCAACACCCGGCGCAGATAGTGCAGTTCCTCGGCTTCGAGCGGCAGCTCAGGGCCCGCACCCACCAGGCGGTGGGGGGAGATCAACAGACGACGCAGTTCGCGGACCACTGGCTACGGGGGTAGGGGCCGATCGCGCTAGTCGTCGAACACTGACTCGGGTTGCTCCTCAATCGGCCAGTCCTCGTTGAGACCGCCAATCAAGAGCTCCTCAATCTCCACCACATCATGGTTGAGTTGGCGCAGGGCATTGATCAAGACATCGAGGGCGAAGCCATCACTGGTGCCCAGGTCGAGCCAGCAGCGGGCCCAGTTCTCCTGGTATTCCATGGGGCCCATGTTGTGCATCAAAGCGGGCATGGCCGCCTGGGCGTCTTCGCTGTCGTAGGCCATCCAGCTGAGCTCGGCGCCCTCGTCATGCACCTGCAACGCCTCAGCGTTGAAGGCGCCGCATTTCCCCAGGAAAAACCAGCTATCCAAGGCCGTTTCCACGTAGCCCCGTTCACCGCTGCCGGGGGGATTGGCAAAGCGCAGCCAGATCCAGCAATTGAAAGGGTCAAATTCGCGGAAACGCACCTCCATGGCTCGATCCAAAACAACAACGATCCCCCTATCAAACACGCCAGGCCCCCAACACACCAGGCATGCTTGGCAGATGCTTGAGCTGCGCGACGTCTCGTACCAAAGCGCCACCGCCGCTTCACCGGTGCTGCGCCAGATCAATCTGCAATTAGCCCTCGGAACGCCTGCCCTGGTGGCAGGGCCGAGTGGCTGCGGCAAAACCACCTTGCTCGAGGTGATCAGTGGTCTGGCGGAGCCCAAGACCGGCTCGATCACCTGGGATGGCGAAGGACTCAACGGTCGCCAACGGCGCTGGCTGTGCGGCCTGGTCTTTCAGTTTCCCGAACGCCATTTCCTTGGGCTCAGCGTGGGCCAGGAATTGAAATTGGGCCAGCGGCGCCTCAGTGCCGACAACGCCGAAGCCGTGCTTGCCCTGGTGGGCCTGGGGGGGCTCTCCCTCCAGCAGGCACCGGAACAGCTCAGTGGCGGCCAACAACGGCGGCTGGCCCTGGCGGTGCAACTGCTGCGCAACCCCAAGGTGCTGCTCCTGGATGAACCCACGGCCGGCCTCGACTGGAGCGTGCGCCGAGAGATCCTCGATCTGCTGGCTGTTCTCTCCAAGGACCGCATGTTGTTGGTGGTCACCCACGAACCGGAGCTGTTCGAAGGGGTGATCGCCCAGGGATGGCGCATGCACGACGGCATGCTTGCCCCCCTTGGGCTGCCAAGGGCCTGAAGAGCGATTCGTACGATGCCTGAATCAGGTGACCATCCTTTGGACGACCAGTTGTTGCGGGCTACAGCTGCCGATGGAGGCATCCGCATGGTCGCCGTGACCACCACCGAAGCCAGTCGGGTGGCCCGCCAAAGGCATGGGCTGTCCTTTCTCACCACGGCCCTATTGGGCCGCAGCATGACGGCCGGATTACTGCTCGCCAGCTCCATGAAGGTGGCCCATGGCCGGGTCAACCTGCGCATCCAATCCGATGGCCCCCTAAAGGGATTGATGGTGGATGCGGGGCGCGATGGCACGGTGCGGGGCTACGTGGGCAACCCCCAGCTCGAGTTGGATCTGGTGCAACCCACCGATGGCGGCAGCCAGTTCGACTTCAAAACAGCCACCGGCACGGGCTACCTCCACGTGGTCCGCGACCTGGGCGAAGGTGAACCGTTCAGCTCCACGGTGGAATTGGTGAGCGGTGGCATTGGCGACGACCTCGCCTCCTACCTGGTCCATTCCGAGCAAACCCCATCGGCGGTGTTTGTGGGCGAGCAGATCGATAGCCAAGGGGTGCGCTGCAGCGGTGGAGTACTGGTGCAGGTACTCCCCAAGGCCGCCCTCGAACCCGCCCTGGTGGCCCTGTTGGAGGAGCGCTGCCAGGAGGTGAGGGGCTTCAGCCAACGGCTAGCCGAGCACGCCACCAACCTGCAGGGCCTCCTCGAAGACATCTTCCCCGACCTCGATCCCCAGCCCCTGGAACAGGTGGCCAACCGCCAGGGCGTGAGGTTCCAGTGCACCTGCAGCAGGGACCGCAGCGTTGGGGCCCTGCAACTGCTGGGCAAGGTTGAACTCACCGCCATGCTGCAGGAAGACGGCCAGGCGGAGCTTATCTGCCACTTCTGCAATGAACATTACGTGGTGGAACCGCCAGAACTGGAAGCCTTGATTCAGGCCGCCAGCTGAAGCGCGTTGCTCCCTTGGGGCCCTAACCGAGCAGCAGCGCTCCCAAAAGCAACACCACCAGGGCGGGCAAGCTCTGCACCTGCACAGAAGACAGGGGAAAGCCCATGGGAAGGGATGGATCCAAGCCCGCCGCCAGCAGACCACCGAGCACCAAACCGAGGCTCAGCAAGCCAACGCTCCAACCCACGGCCTTAAGAAACTTGCCAGTGCGCCGCTGGAGATTGATCACGGCCATGCCTGTAGCCAAGGCCAACAACAACTCCGGCGGGGCCGCAGGCACCAACACCAACAGGCCCAGTAAAACCCCCGATGTGGCCAGAGGAAACCAGAGCTCCCGGCCCTCGGCAGCCGGCGACACCCTGGGCAAGGCCGCCTGGGCAAATTTGGGCAACTGGGTGAGCTTGGGCAGCTGGGGAAGCTTGGGCAGGGCGGACACAGACAATTTCTGGGCCGGCGGTACCTGTTCCCGTTGGGATGCGGTTTTAGCTGCGGTGCTCACCTTGCCTTGCTGGCGCTCCTTCAAGCGCTCCATCAACACGGCGTCGTAGGCGGCCTCTACCTTGGAAGAAGCCATGGTGTCGCCAGCAGCTTCAAGGAGGCGGGCCCGTTTTGCGGCCTGTACCTCATCAAAACTGGCATCGGCCGTGATCCCCAAGCGCTCGTAGGGGCCCGGGGCATCGGCCGGCGGCGAGGGCGAATCGGAGCGTTGGTTCATAGGCAACCACCCTATCGACGTCAGCCCGGCAATGGGCCGCTCTAGGGACCAATCAACAAACCAAGCAACAGTGACCCTTCAAACTGTCCCCTAAAACAGGGGCTCACTGTTTTGGTAACCATCGTCCTGTTGAAGGTGGCGGCAGGTTCGTTCAGCCTCGGCCAACAGCAGCCGCTGACGGTGCTTCAGCAAAGGAATCTGGGGGGGCAAATGGCTGCCCTCCCGCATCACGATCGTGCCGGACGACAAGTCCTCAAGATCGGGTTGGAAATTGACGTAATCGCAGCCCCCGTCAGGGCGGGGACGCACCAGCCAAACCGGCTTGGGCATCGCTGTGAAGGTTCATTACAGCCATGCTGGCGCGGACGGTGGCCAACTGTGACTTCGCCTCCAAAATTGCCGTAGGGCCGAAGGCACAGGTACGGGGCCCGATCCCCAGAAAGGAAAAAGGTTAGATTTTACTCTAATCAAAACCCATTAGATTTTTAATTGTGCTGATAAGCAATAATTGACCCAGCCAACAATCTACGGAGAAAACGTCACTCCCCCCAGCAGGGGCAGAAGGAGCGCAAGCACTATTACATAGAAACAGAAGGACAGGGTATAGCAAACTTCACCAAGAGGGGCTATGTGACGCAGTGACATCGGCGAACTCGTGGGCTAACAAGGGCAAAGTCCCCATTAACCATACAGCACAAACACCACTACAAAATGCATACAATAGAAAAATCAGTGCTAGCATTTTGGACAACAACAGTTCAATTCAAAGTTTAGCCTTAGTTGACAAACAGAAGCTTGCCTAGGAAAACCCTGGTGACCTGCTGACTTTCCGTGGTTAATTGCCCCATGTTGCCTACGAGGTAACTGCGAGCCGCACTAGGGCACAGGGCACATCTCGTCGCAAGACTTCCCCTCCCTTAAAAAGCGAGAGGGCCACCCATCGTTACAACGTAAAAAACAGGTTAAAGTTCAATTAAAACTCAGGCCGTGCCTGAGGGACTATGGAGAGGGGACGTTAGACTGAGGATGATTGGCATCCATTTTGAAAGATCCAGCAAGGCACTCTAGTGGCGCGCTTCTACCTTTTACTCCTGAGCAGGTCAGTTGCCTATCCCGCTCAAATCTATTGTCCAACATTCTACGAGCACTAACTTCAGACGCTATTTTGGCTTCAGTCTCTCTGACAGACCAGGAGAGCCTGCAGGCCTTTCAGGATTTTTGCAACGATCAGCAATTAAGCGGCGATGAGCAGGTCGAGGCCTACAGACAGCAACAGCTCCTGCAGCAGGAAGATTTGCAGTTCGTGATCGAGCGCCCCCTGCGGCTTGCCCGATTGTGCGAACAACAATATTTGAGCAAAGCCGAGGCCCGTTTCCTCGAGCGCAAAACATCCCTCGATCAGATCGTCTACAGCCTGTTGCGGGTTGCGGATAGTGGCCTGGCCAGAGAGCTTTACTTACGAATCGCCGATCAAGAGACTGATTTCGCATCGGCTGCCACTGAGTACAGCCTGGGTCCGGAGAGCAAGAGCAACGGCTTAGTAGGCCCCGTGCCCCTATTGCAAGCCCATCCCAATTTGGCCCAGCGCCTAAGGACCAATCCACCAGGCCATCTGATCGAACCCTTTCAAATTGAACAGTGGTGGGTCATTGTTCGGATCGAAAGCTATACCCCTGCAATCTTAGATGATCCCACTCGCAGGACCATGGCCAAGGAACTCTTTGAAGAATGGCTTGAAGGGGAAGTACAGAAGCAAATTACCCAACTAGCTAGCCAATTACAATCCGTTCAACAGGGGACTGATGTGCCATGACCCAAAGCAGCTTCGATTCCCTTTTCTTACGCCATCTCGCCCTGGTTGGCCTGCCAGCTCCTCTAGCTGAGCGGCTGAAGACTGAAGTGACCCTGCGCCGTTATGACGTAGGCCAAGCATTGTGCCTGGATCAGCAAGTTCCGAGCGAACTGCTATTGATTGTCGACGGGTGCGCCCGGTTGATGGCCCGAGATCAGGGTCGATTGCTTACCGTTGAAAAGTTAGGTCCTGGCAGTTGGGTTGGGTTAGCTTCCTTGCTGCGGGCCGGTGGCTGCGAAGAGGTGAGCGCGGCGGAGCCAGTGGTGGCAGCGGCCATTCCAGATGCACTAGCTGTTGAGTTGATCGCTGATTCGGAGTTTTATCGCCAGGCCTGCGGTGCTGCCTTAACCGCCGAATTAGCGACTTTGCTCCAATTCCTATTGGAGCGAGGAGCTGGCGGAACCCTTGCACTCAAAGAAGCCCTCGAGCAAGCCAAAGCTGTTGCCACCGTCTGGGCCTCCGGCCCCCCGGAATCAGACCGGCAGGTCTACCTGGCGAGTTGCAATGGTACCGACCAGGCCTATGGATCCGTAGTGGATCTAGCCGATGGCTTGCCCCCAAGCACCGGGCCCCTGCCCCTGCGTTTGATTACCCTTCCCCTGAATTTGTTCAACCCTGCAGAGCAGCGGCGCCCGAGGCAAAACCCCAGCTCAAATGGCCAACAGGTTCAAGCTCATTCCGGAGAACTGGCGCTAGCCCACGACCTGGCCCCTGCGCCGCTGGCCAGTGGATTGGATTTGACCGGGGAAGGGGAGCGACGCTTTCGCTTGATCCGTGCTGAGGGTGTGCTCGAAGAGACCCTGGCCTGCTTCCAAATGCTCTCCTTGGACCTGGAACTGCCGTTTCGCCGCGATGCAATTGAGAAAATCCTCAGGGATGTGTTGCGGCGAGGGCAAACCCCGGATCTGCAAATTTGCGGCCAGTTGGCGGCCATGCTCGGCCTGCACGTGAGTGGCACCAAGGTTGCCGCCTCCCAGGGCACCCGGCTGCAGGTACCCGCCCTGGTTCCCTGGAAGGAGGGTTTTGCCCTGCTGCGGGCCAGCCATGCGGGGGGCATGGTGCTGGCATCGCCGCGCGATGGCATCGTGCAGGTTCCCCCCGAACAGATCGAGGAGCACTACCCCGCGGGGATTGAACTCCTGTTGCTCGAGCGCACGCTGCAAACCCCAGAACAGCGCTTTGGGCCGAGTTGGTTTTTACCTGCCATCAAGCGCTACCGCGGCGTGCTCGTGCAGGTGGTGCTGGCCTCGTTTGTGGTGCAGTTGTTTGGCCTGGCGGGGCCCCTACTCATCCAGGTGATCATCGACAAAGTGATCACCCAGCGCAGCCTCGACACCCTCCAGGTTCTTGGTATCGGATTGGTGGTTGTCACCCTGCTGGAGGGGGTGTTGGGGGCATTGCGCACCTTTTTGTTTACCGAAACCACCAATCGGATTGATTTACGGCTGGGTGCGGAGGTGATTGATCACCTGCTGCGGCTCCCCCTGAGTTATTTCGACAAGCGGCCCGTCGGGGAATTGGGTACGCGGATTGCGGAACTGGAGAAGATCCGCAGTTTTCTCACCGGCCAGGCCCTCAGCACGGTGCTTGATGCTGTTTTATCGGTTCTCTACATCGTGGTGATGGTGGCCTACAGCTGGCTGCTCACCTTGATCGCCCTTGGCGTTCTACCCATTCAAATCGGTCTCACCCTGCTTGGTGCCCCCCTATTTCGTCGCCAATTTCGAGAATCCGCCCAGGAAAATGCCCGCACGCAAAGTCATTTGGTTGAGGTTTTGAGCGGCATCCAAACGGTGAAGGCCCAAAACATCGAGATGATCAGCCGCTGGAAATGGCAAGACTTTTACTCCAAGTACATCGCCCGCACCTTCGAAAAGACTGTCACCGGCACGGCCCTGACAGAAACCAGCCAGGTGCTCCAAAAACTGTCCCAGCTCTTGGTGCTCTGGGTGGGTGCCACCCTGGTACTCAAAGGCGAAATGAGCCTGGGTCAGCTGATTGCCTTCCGGATCATCTCGGGTTATGTAACCCAACCGTTGCTGCGGCTTTCCTCGATCTGGCAGAGCATCCAGGAGCTCAAAGTCTCCTTTGAACGTCTTGCCGATGTAGTCGATACTCCCCAGGAATCCGATGATGCCGACAAAGCGAAGATTCCCTTGCCCCCACTTAAGGGTGGGGTGCGCTTTGAACAGGTGGAATTCGCCTTCTCGCGAACTAGCCCTCCGGTTCTGCATGAAGTGAATTTGGATATCGCCTCCGGCACCTTTGTGGGAGTGGTCGGCCAAAGCGGCAGTGGCAAAAGTACCCTCACCAAAATGTTGTCGCGGCTCTATGCCCCCGACAAGGGAAAGATCCTAATTGATGGCTACGACATCGCCAAGGTTGAGCTGTATTCCCTACGTAGACAGATCGGCATCGTGCCCCAGGAACCCCTGCTTTTTAGCGGCTCAGTCGCAGACAACATTGCCCTGGGTGATCCCGATGCCAGCAGCGATGCCATTGTCGAAGCAGCCCGCCTAGCCTGCGCCCACGAGTTCATCATGGACATGCCTGCGGGGTATAGCAGTGATGTGGGAGAACGGGGAGCGGGCCTATCGGGCGGGCAAAGGCAACGGATCGCTCTGGCGCGCACGCTCCTGCTGCAGCCAAGGCTGTTGGTGCTGGATGAGGCCACCAGTGCCTTGGATTACGACACCGAACGCCGGGTGTTTCGCAACCTTTTGGATAGTTTAGACAACTGCACCGTATTTTTCATTACCCATCGCCTGTCCACGATTAAGCGGGCAGATCGCATCGTGATGATGCACCAAGGTGCGGTAGCAGAAGAGGGAACCCACGATGCCTTAATGGAGATGAAGGGCCGCTATTACGCCCTGTTCCTTCAACAGGAGGCAGCCTGATGAACTTCAATCTCTCGCCCCTACGGCTCTTCCGCAAGGCGCAAGATTCCCTGGAACACCGGGTGGGCTCGGGCCATCAGCAGGTGGCCGTGAAGCAATCACCCCGCATGGTACGCATGGTCGTGTGGGTGTTAATGGGAACCACTGCCTTCGGCGTGGGTTGGTTGGCCTTCGCCAAAACTGAGGAAGTGGTGACAGCCCCCGGCAAACTGCAGCCCATTGGCGATGTCAAAACCGTACAAATGCCCCAAGGAGGCGTGCTCAAGCAAATGCTGGTCAAGGAAGGTCAGCGCGTGAGCAAGGGCGACGTACTGCTACGGCTCGACAACGAAGCAAGTGTGGACAGGGAAAGTGGGCTGGACAACTCAATCGCCGCCAAGCGCAAAGAGCTCACGCTCAAGCAAACGGAATTTGATCGCTATTTGGAAATTAATCAAACCGAACAACAAGTGGCCGTTAGTACCCTTGAACTTGACCGGGAAATTTTACAGCGCCTGGACCAATTACGACGGGCGGGTGGGGTGGCTGAATTGCAGTATCTCCAACAGAGAACAAAGGTCAAGCAGGATGAAGGCGATGTCTCCAAAGCACGAATTGATCGCCTAAGGCAAAGCGCTATTTTGAGGCAGCAGATTCAGTCGCTCAAGGGAGAACTGGCCGACCTATCCACCAGGCTGACCGAATCCAGGGTGGCAAACCGTTACCAGGCGATTCGTTCGCCGGTTGATGGGGTGGTGTTTGACCTCAAACCGACTGGTGCAGGATTTGTAGGCCAAGGGAGTGAGCCGGTCATGAAGATCGTGCCGTTTGATGCTCTCCAAGCCAAGGTGGAAGTTCCCAGCTCGAAAATTGGTTTTGTGCGGCTAGGTCAGAACGTGGATGTCAGCATTGATTCCTTTCCAGCCAGCGATTTTGGTGTCCTGCAGGGGGAGATCAAACGGATTGGATCGGATGCTCTACCGCCCGATCAAATGAAACAAGATTATCGCTATCCCGTTAATGTGGGGCTTAAAAGCCAAACCCTAAGGCTCAGCTCAGGTCAAAGACTGCCCCTACAGGTGGGTATGTCATTGACTGCCAACATCAAGCTCCGCAAAGTTACCTACCTGCAACTCTTGCTCAGCGACTTCAAGGACAAGACCGACTCACTCAAGAAGATATAAATCTATCAGGGTTGAAAAATACTCCTAAAGGGCAATCGGTTCGACGCCACTCACCACCGGGGCTACGGCACTGAGCTCAAGGTTGGGATGGTCCTCGGCAAGCTGGTTGAGGTTCCAGTCGTTCTTGAACAGCAGCACGGGCCGATCCCAGGCATCCCTTACGGTTTTGCAATTGAAGATGCGGCCCACTTGTTCCAGGGCTAGCCAACCACCACTCACCCAGCGGGCAACGCTGAACCCCAAGGGCTCGATGCGGGTTTGAACCCCGTATTCATGTTCCAGCCGGTATTGCACCACCTCCAGCTGGAGTTGCCCCACGGCCGCCAGAATTGGATCGCGCTTGCTCTGGTCGGTGTCATAGAGCACCTGCACGGCCCCCTCTTCCCGAAGTTCGTTCACACCCTTGCGGAAGCTTTTAAATGCCGAGGGGTTGGGATTGCGCAACCAGGAAAAGATTTCCGGGCTGAAACAAGGAATGCCTTCGTATTCCACCTTGGAGCCCACATACAAGGTGTCGCCAATGGCGAACATGCCGGGGTTGTTGAGACCAATC
>CAMDSS010000036.1 GCA_945907085.1 Cyanobium sp. NIES-981
GCCAGGATTTGCAGCTTCAGATCGGGGATCGGCGTGGAGGGCGCCACGGCATGGCTCCAGAAGGTTCCCAACCACTCCACATGGGGTTGCAGGCTGGGATCACAGGCGAGTTGCTTGAGGGCCTCGAGGATGTCGAGGCGGCCCATCTGCCCAAAGCCCCAGAGCAAATTGCCGGAGTAATCGAGCATGATCCGCGGATTGCAGCCGCCCTGAATCAGCTCAGGAATGATCTCGGCGAGGCGCTTGTAGCACTGGGCAAAGGGCTCGGCGTTGTGGTTATCGCCCTCGCCCGGGTGCTCCACCATGTACTGCAGATGGGAGATCAGTTCTCCCTGGGCGCCAGCTGGAATCGTGGGCTGGTGCATGTGCAGGGCACAGGCGAAGCACGCGCTGATCTGCTCCAGCTGGAGATTGGTGTGGGGCAGAAACACCGGCTGGTCCTGCTGCACCAGGGCCAGGATCTCGGCTTCGCGGCCGGCAATGGGTGGCAGGGTTGGCTGGTTCATCACTGACCTGGGCTTAGCCCTGACCTTGGACCATCGGGAGCCTGACTGGCACTCCAACGATGATGCTCAGCAGTGACCACCAACCTCCCCACCATGGTTGATCGCCGCCAGCGCATCCATGAATTGGTGCTTGCCCTGCTGGCCCAGCAGAACGACCTCGAACTCCTCGCCGGCGACGGCAGCGGCCTGCCCGGCGGCGATGCCGGCAACTGGATCGAGCGCAACCGCCGCGTGGTGCAGCGCTACCAGGCCCTGGTGCGCTCCGCCGTCACCCTGGATGCCCTGGTGGACCAGGAGGTCAACGGCAGCTTCCAGGCCCATGCCAGCAACCTCTGACAAGCTGGGCACACCTTTTCTGGCCCCATGGCGCGCTTCGGCCTCTCCGCCTTGAAATCGCAGTTGCTGGGCAAAGGATCCGGGGGAGCAAGTTCCAGCTCCTGGCAGGCCCCAACCGCGAGCTGGCAGCGGCCCATCGGCTTGGGCTGGGAGAAGCCCTACACGGTGCGCTACGCCAGCAACCTGGACGACGGCGCCAACCACGGCATGCCCCTGGGGGGCTTTGGCGCCGGCTGCATCGGCCGCGCGCCGGATGGCAGCTTCAACCTCTGGCACCTCG
This sequence comes from Cyanobium sp. NIES-981, assembly GCA_945907085.1. Lineage (GTDB taxonomy): Bacteria > Cyanobacteriota > Cyanobacteriia > PCC-6307 > Cyanobiaceae > Cyanobium_A. Next base: position 1,123 of record CAMDSS010000036.1, read on the forward strand.
ATGGCGGTGAGCACTGGTTTGGGGTGATCCCCGATTGTCAATTCGCTTTGTTTGAAAGCAACGGCCAAACCAGCCGGGCCCATGCCCTGGCGGTGAAGCCTCAAGCTGATGCCTCCAGGCCTGGCAGCGGCGAACCCCTCAGCAGCTGGGATTGGTATCCCGCCAGCAGCACCGACAGCGAAGGCAAGCTGCGCAGCACCGGCACCTACGCCGCCCGCTACCCGATCAGCAGCACCAACTACAGCGGCGTGTTCGCTGCCGAGGTGCGCTGTGAGGCCTTCAGCCCGATCCTGCCTGGGGATTACCGGCACACCAGCTATCCGGTGGCGGTGTTCCGCTGGACCCTCCACAACCCCACCACCAAGCCCCTCGATCTGTCGCTCTTGCTGAGCTGGCGCAACACCACGGGCTGGTTCACCAACACCGACCCAACGGCAGCGGTCAAGTTCCGCGACGACGGCAGCCCCGAGCACAACTACGTGCCAGCGGTGGGAGTAACGGCCGGCCAAAGCAACCGCTGGCTGGACCAGGCCGGCCTCAAGGGCATTCTTTTGGAGGGCCAGCGCTCCGCCCCTGTGGGGGAAGGCCAGGGTCAGTGGTGCATCGCCACCGGCGAAAACCTCGAGGGATCAGCGGGCTCCATCCCCGAGGTGCAGCGCTGCAGCCGCTGGAATCCCAGTGGCGATGGCAGCGAGATCTGGGCCCCCTTTGCCCGCGATGGCTCGATCCCCAACAGCAACGACAGCCGCAGCAGTGGCGACGCCGATCCAGCCAGCGCCGCCCTGGCGGTGCGCTGCCAGCTGGCGCCGGGGGAAAGCCTGGAGATTCCCCTGGTGATCAGCTGGGATTTGCCGGTTACGGCCTTTGCCACCGGCACCCGGGCCCTGCGCCGCTACACCGATTTCTTTGGGGCCGATGGCAACCAGGCCGGGGCCATCGCCGCCGAAGCCCTCACCGATTGGCGCCCCTGGCGTGATGCGATCGACACCTGGCAACAGCCGGTGCTGGAGCGCAACGATTTGGCCGAGCCCCTGCGCATGGCCCTCTTCAATGAGCTCTACGACCTGGCCAGCGGCGGCAGCCTCTGGACCGCCGCCTCCCACGCCGATCCGGTGGGTCAGTTCGGCGTGCTCGAGTGCCTGGATTACGCCTGGTACGAGAGCCTCGATGTGCGGCTCTATGGCTCCTTTGCCCTGCTGCAGCTCTGGCCCGAGCTCGATAAGGCGGTGCTGCGCAGCTTTGCCCGGGCCATCCCCGCGGCCGATGCCACACCGCGGCCGATTGGCTGGTATTTCACCCAGGGCAAGGGCCGGGTGGAGGCCGCCCGCAAGGTCGCCGGTGCCACGCCCCACGATTTGGGCGCCCCCAACGAACGGCCCTTTGAAGCCACCAATTACACCGCCTATCAAGACTGCAACCTCTGGAAAGACCTGGCCAGCGACTTCGTGTTGCAGGTTTGGCGCACCTTCAAGCTCGCCCCAAACGGCGAAGACCTGCGCTTTTTGGCCGACTGCTGGCCTGCCTCGGTGGAAGCCCTGCGCTATTTGAAGCGCTTTGATGCCAACAACGACGGCCTGCCCGATAACGGCGGTGCCCCCGACCAAACCTTCGACGACTGGCCGCTGAAGGGGGTGAGTGCCTACTGCGGCGCCCTTTGGATCGCGGCCTTGGAAGCGGCCTTGGCCATGGCCCAACGGCTGCAACTGGAACTGGGGGTCGACACCTCCGGGGAGCAGCGGGAATTTGGCGGCTGGCTTGAGCAATCCCGAGCCAATTTCGATGCCCTGCTCTGGAACGGCGAGTACTACAAGATCGATGCCGAAAGCGGCACCCCCGTGGTGATGGCGGACCAGCTCTGCGGCGATTTCTATGCCCGCCTGCTGGGGCTGCCAGCGGTGGTGGCCGACGATCGCGCCCTCTCCTCCCTGCAGGCCGTGAAAGAAGCCTGCTTCCTGGGTTTCAAGGGCGGCAGCTTGGGCGTGGCCAATGGCCTGCGCCGGGATGGCACCCCCCTCGATCCCAACGGCACCCACCCCCTGGAGGTTTGGACCGGAATCAACTTCGGCCTGGCCGCCTACTACCGGCTGATGGGCGATGCCCCTACGGCCTTCGCGATCACGGGCGCCGTGGTGAACCAGGTGTACGAGGGCGGGTTGCAGTTCCGCACCCCGGAAGCCATCACCGCCGTGAACACCTTCCGCGCTTGCCACTACCTGCGGGCCATGGCGATTTGGGCCCTCTGGGCCACCCACACCGATTGGCAGCCGATCCCCGGGGCCGAGCGGAGCGCCCTGGCCAGCCAAGCCAGCCAGCCATGAGCAGTTTCCTCAAGCCCCTGCTGGGTCTGCTGGTGAGCCTCGTGCTGCTGGCGGCCATGCCCGCTGGGGCCCTGGCCCAGGTCCATGCCCACAGCGAGGAGAACGGCCAAACCGTGGTGCGGAGTCTGGAGAGCCTGCGCGACCTCGACTACCAAAGCTGGCAGGTGGTGGCCTACCGGGAGGGCGAACCGGGCGGCCCAGTGAAGCTGCGCATCGTGGGATATCCGGGCAAGGTACGCCTGGATCACCCCACGGCTTTGCAGGTGCAAAGCGGCCGCGGCCACTGGGATTTGGAGGACATCACCCTGGCCAATCCCCAGCTGGCTGGCGATGGCCGCGCCGCGGCTGCCGAATTTGACCTCGCCCCCCTGCTCGCGGATCTCGAGCAGAACCGCCCCCTGCGCCTGGCCCTGCCGGGGGTGTTTGTTGAATTGCCCGTGCCGCCGTTTGTGGTGGCCGAATGGCGCAGCCTGCCCACGGCAGCTGGCTGATGCTCCCCACCCCGGCGCACCAGCTCTGGCGCCCCTGGATGCGGCGGGCCCTGCAATTGGCGGCCCTGGGGAGCGGGCGCACCAGCCCCAATCCCATGGTGGGGGCGGTGGTGCTCGATGCCAACGGCCAGCTGGTTGGGGAAGGCTTCCATGGCCAGGCGGGTGGTCCCCACGCGGAAGTGGGGGCCACCCGCCAGGCGGGGGATCGGGCCCGCGGCGGCACCTTGGTGGTGACGCTCGAGCCCTGCTGCCACCACGGCCGCACCCCGCCCTGCAGCGAGGCGGTGATCGCGGCAGGCCTCCAGCAGGTGGTGATCGCCATGGCCGATCCCAACCCCCAGGTGGCAGGGGGCGGCATCGCCCAACTGCAAGCGGCCGGCATCGCCGTGATCCAAGGGGTGTGCGAAGCCGAAGCCCGCAGCCTCAACCGCGCCTTCCTGCACCGCCTGGCCACGGGGCGGCCCCGGGCCATCCTCAAGTGGGCTATGGGGGCCGATGGCCGCACGGCCCTCAGCAATGGCGCCAGCCAATGGATTAGCGGCCCCGAAGCCCGCCGATGGGTGCACCAGCTGCGGAGCCAGTGCGATGCGGTGATCGTGGGCGGCGGCACGGTGCGCGCCGACAACCCCCTCCTCACCAGCCGCGGCCTGCGCAGCCCCGAGCCCCTGCGGGTGGTGCTGAGCCGCAGCTTGGACCTACCCGCCACCGCCCAGCTCTGGGATACGTCCCTAGCGCCAACGCTTGTGGCCCATGGCCCCCAGGCCGACCCCGAGGCCCGCACCCGCCTCGAGCAAAACGGGCTTGAACAAAACAACCTCGAGTGCCTTGAGCTGGCCAGCTGTACTCCTAAGGCCCTGCTGGAAGCCCTGGCCGATCGCGGTTGCAACCAGGTGCTGTGGGAATGCGGCCCCGAGCTGGCGGCGAGCGCCCTGAAGGAAGGCTGCGTCCAGGAGATCGCCGCCGTGATCGCCCCCAAGCTGATGGGGGGGCTCCCGGCCCGCACCCCCTTGGGCGAGCTGGGCTTCGAGCACATGGCTCAGGTGCCCGGTTGGCAAGCCCTGGCGCCGGTGTCCCTGGGGGCCGACCTGCTCTGGCGGTTGGAGCAGCCCTGAGCTGGGTACCCAAAGCCATCAAGATGGGGCCACCCCATTGGTGAAGCCGTGAAAGAAGTCAGCGCTATGGAGATCGTGCTGCGATCAGCGGCAAAGGTGGCGGCGGCCTCAGGAGTGGTCGCCGTACTGATCTGGGTGCTGTGGGTGATGCTCGATGTGAAGGGCCTGCAACCGGGATTCACCCTGCCGTGACCGTCCGAAGCCCGGAACAGGTTGCCTCCTATCCCCGCCCCCCACGGCTGGAGCTGATCGCTGGCGAGGTCTCCGTGGACCTGGGCGGAGCGTGCATTGCCAAAGCCGATCACTACCACCGGGTGTTGGAAACCTTCCACCCGCCCACGATCTACCTGCCCCCCGAGGCCTTTCGGCCGGGCACGCTCCACACCTCCAGCGGACGGCCCAGTTTTTGCGAATGGAAAGGGATCGCCAGCTACTGGGATCTGAGCAGCCCAGACGGCACGAATCGCCGCCAACGCGTGGCCTGGAGCTACCAGGCCCCCACCGAGCCATTCGCAGCGATCGCCGGCTGGATCTCCCTGTACCCCGCCGCCGTGGATGGCTGTTGGCTCGAGGGAGAGCCGGTGATCCCCCAGCCGGGGAGCTTCTACGGCGGCTGGATTACGAGCTGGATTGAAGGGCCCTTCAAGGGCGACCCCCTGCACCCTGAGTTGATCTAGGCGTTGATGATCTAGGCGTTGATGAAGTTGCGCAGCTTGCGCGCTTCCACGCCGGCCCGCTCCTGCAGCTCCGTATCGCTGAGGGTCGATTCCTGGCGCACCTGCGCGGCGATCACATCGTCTTCCGTGAGGGCATACCCCGCGCTGCGGGCCAATGCCAAAAACGCCTCCAAATCCAAGGGCTCCTGAAGGCTCGCCTGCAGGTCGCTGGAGGTGCGGGCAAAAGCCAAAAAGGCATCCAGCTGCTCAAGGCTCATGGCAGGGGCGGCGCACCGCGCTTAGGTGCCCCTGTCTAGCTCGGTGACCTGCCAATCGGCCGGATCCCAAGGGGCCATCAACGGCTCGAGGGCCCGCAGGCCTGGCCCGTCCGCCATGGCCAGCCAGGGTTCCTCAAGGCCCATGGGGATCACCACCGGCATACGGCCATGGATGGGCCGCACCAGGCCATTGGGTTCGGTGGTGAGGATGCAGCAGGTGTCGAGTTCGCTGCCATCGGGGCCAATCCAGCGCTCCCAAATCCCCCCGATCCAAAACGGGGCCCCGTCCAGGCGCGCGAAGCGGTGGGGGCGCTTGGGGGTCCCACCCCATTCAAAAAAAGCATCCGCAGGCAGCAGGCAGCGGCGATGGCGCCAGGCCCCGCGGAAGCTCACCTTCTCATTCACCGTTTCCGAGCGGGCACTCAAGGGCCGGCGGGCCTCAGCCGGGTCCTTGGCCCATTCGGGCAGCAGGCCCCAAAGGGCCAGGCCCACCTGCAACCGGCCGTGTTCCTGGCGCTGCAGCAGCACGGGCTCCCCTGGGCACACCTCCTGCCGGGGGGCGTAATAGGCCTGCAAGCCTGGGGGCCAGGGGCCCTGGAGATGGGGCAACAACTCCCCAAGGCTGGTGGCAAGGGAATACCGGTCGCCCATGGGGTCGCACACCAGACGTTGGGGCTGGCACGGCAGCCGTTCGGTTCTCCCAACCCTGGAGCGATCCGGGATCGGGAAGAGCGGCCCTAGCTTGGTCGCACCTTGAGCAGCCGCACCATGGCGATCCGCCAGGACGACAACCGCCCCTCGAGGCGGTTTGGCCTGATCAACTTGCTGCTGATCGGCTTCGGCGTGCTGCTGCTCGTCAGCAACTTCCTGCCCAATCCCGCCACCCAGGTGCCCCGGGTGCCCTACTCGCTCTTCATCGACCAGGTGAACAGCGACAACGTCAAACGGGCCTACATCACCCAAGACCAGATCCGCTACGAGCTCAGCACGGTTGAAGAGGGTGCTCCCTCAGTGCTGGCCACCACGCCGATCTTCGACATGGACCTCCCCCAACGGCTGGAGCAGCACGGGGTTGAATTTGCCGCCGCCCCGCCGAAACGGCCCAGCTTCATCACCACGGCCCTGAGCTGGGTGGTGCCGCCCTTGATCTTCATCCTGGTGCTGCAGTTCTTTGCCCGCCGCAGCGGCATGGGCGGGGCCCAGGGTGCCTTGAGCTTCACCAAGAGCAAGGCCAAGGTGTACGTGCCCGATGAGGAATCCCGGGTCACCTTTGCGGATGTAGCTGGGGTGGATGAGGCCAAAACCGAGTTGGCCGAGATCGTCGATTTCCTCAAAACGCCCGAGCGCTATGCCGCCATCGGCGCCCGGATTCCCAAGGGCGTGCTGCTCGTGGGCCCCCCAGGCACCGGTAAAACCCTGCTCTCCAAGGCCGTCGCCGGGGAAGCGGGGGTGCCCTTCTTCATCATTTCCGGCTCCGAATTTGTGGAGCTGTTTGTGGGCGCCGGTGCGGCCCGGGTGCGGGATCTGTTTGAGGAGGCCAAGAAAAAGGCCCCTTGCATCATTTTCATCGACGAACTCGACGCCATCGGCAAGAGCCGCGCTGGCTCCATGGGCGTTGTCGGTGGCAACGACGAACGGGAGCAAACGCTTAACCAGCTGCTCACAGAGATGGATGGCTTTGCCTCCAAGGACAAACCGGTGATCGTGCTGGCGGCCACCAACCAGCCCGAAACCCTCGATGCCGCCCTGCTGCGCCCAGGCCGCTTCGATCGCCAGGTGCTGGTGGATCGCCCCGACCTCTCCGGTCGCAAGATGATCCTCGACATCTACGCCAAGAAGGTGAAGCTGGAGCAGGCGGTCGACCTCGACAAGATCGCCCAGGCCACCAGTGGCTTTGCCGGTGCCGATCTGGCCAACCTGGTGAATGAGGCGGCCCTCCTGGCGGCCCGGGCCTACCGCACCCAGGTGGCCCAGGGGGATCTCAACGAAGCGATTGAACGGGTGGTGGCTGGCCTCGAGAAGAAGAGCCGCGTACTCCAGGACGACGAGAAAAAAGTGGTGGCGTTCCACGAAGTGGGTCACGCGATCGTGGGTCACCTAATGCCTGGCGGCAGCAAGGTGGCCAAGATTTCGATCGTGCCAAGGGGCATGAGCGCCCTCGGCTACACCCTGCAGCTACCCACCGAAGAGCGCTTCCTCAACTCCAAGGAAGACCTCGAGGGTCAGATCGCCACCCTGCTGGGCGGCCGCAGCGCTGAGGAAATCGTGTTTGGTGAAGTCACCACCGGAGCCGCCAACGATCTACAGCGGGCCACCGACATCGCCGAGCAGATGGTGGGCACCTATGGCATGAGCGAAACCCTCGGCCCCCTCGCCTATGACAAACAGGGCGGTAGCCGCTTCCTGGGGGGCGGCAACAACCCCCGCCGGGTCGTGAGCGATGCCACAGCCCAGGCGATCGACAAAGAGGTGCGTGGGCTGGTGGATCAGGCCCACAACAAGGCCCTGACGATCCTGCGCCACAACCGCGAGCTGCTCGAATCCATCTCCCAAAAGATCCTCGAAAAAGAGGTGATCGAAGGCGACGATCTCAAGGACTTGCTCGCCTCCTCCACCCTGCCCGAAGGGGTTGCGGCCTAGGCCAGGCCCAAGCCCCAAAAGGCGCCGCATCCATGGAAACCCCCGCCCCCGACTGGATCCCCGACACCGCCAAGCTCACCTACCCGGGCTGGGTGCAGCGCAAGGCCGTCTCCCTGAGCAAGCGGGATCAAAAACGCCATGGCCATGGCGATGTCCAGCAGTACCGGCTGGCCATCCATGGGGCCGTGGTGGCATCCAAGGGCTATGACCACTGGACCGGGGAATGGCTCGCCTGGGAGCTGATCGGCACCTATGACACCCGGGAAGTCCCCTCGGGAGGCGGGGAGCACAAGCGCAAGTACGCCCTGCTGCCGAGCGTGGATCAGCGCTCCACAAGCTCAGAGCCTGATGTGGTGATCTGCGCCTGGCGCACCCACGACGCCATGGCCGACATGACCCCGGCCGAGCTGTTGAACTTTTGCCAGCTGGTGGTGAACCACAGCCAGCAGCGGGCCAGCAACGCTTGAACTGGCATCCCCATCTCTGGCATCCCACCACCCAGGTGAGCACCAGCCCCCCACCGCTGCAGGTGAGCAGGGCCCGGGGCTGCGAGCTGGAACTCGCCGATGGGCGCTCCTTGATCGACGCCATTAGTAGTTGGTGGGTCACCCTCCATGGCCACGGGGAACCGGCCATCGCCGCAGCCATCGCCCGCCAGGCCCAGGAGCTGGAGCAGGTGATTTTCGCCAATTTCAGCCACGCTCCGGCGGAGGAGCTGGCCACCCGCCTCAGCCAGCTCACGGGCCTGGAACGGCTGTTCTTCTCCGACAACGGCTCCACCGCCGTGGAAGTGGCCCTGAAAATGGCCTGGCAGTGGTGGCGCAACCAAGACGGGGGTATAGGGGATGAACGGCGCCAGCTGATTGCCTTTGGCGGGGCGTACCACGGCGATACCTTCGGGGCGATGGCCCTCGGCGATCGCTCCCTGTTCACGGCCGCCTATGAGCCGTTGCTGTTCAACGTCAGCCGCGTGGCCTGGCCCCACACCTGGTGGGGGGATGGGGAGGTCGAAGCCAAGGAGGCGCAGGCCCTGCACGACTTGGAGCAGGCCCTGGCCAACCCCACGGCAGCGGTGATTCTCGAGCCCCTCATCCAAGGGGCTTCTGGCCTACGCATGGTCAGGCCCCCATTCCTCAGGGCCGTAGCAGCCAGGGTGAAAGCTGCCGGCGCCCTGCTGATCGCCGACGAAGTCATGACCGGCTTTGGCCGCACGGGAGCCCTGTTTGCCTGCCAAAAAGCCGGCATTCAGCCTGATCTGATGGCCCTCTCCAAGGGACTCACTGGCGGCTTCCTCCCCATGGGGGTCACCATGGCCAGCGAGCGGATCTACCAGGGGTTCATCAGTCATCGGCCGACGGACACCTTCTTCCACGGCCACAGCTTCACGGCCAATCCCCTGGGCTGCGCTGCGGCCCTGGCCAGCCTCGATCTCTTGCAACAACAGCCCGAACGCTTCCAGCAGTTCGAAGGGCGCCATCGGCCGCTGTTGGAGCACCTGAGCCAGCACCCGGGCGTCCACCATCCGCGCTGCATGGGCACCGTGGCGGCCTTCGAGGTGGATGCCGGAGAGGCCAGCTATCTCAATCCCATTGGTCTACAGATCCAACGCCACTGCCTCGAGCAGGGGGTCTACCTCAGGCCCCTCGGCAACGTGGTGTACCTGTTGCCGCCGCTCAGCATCAGTGATCAGCAGCTCGAGCGCTGCTATGCGGCCATTGCATCGGCCATCACGGCCTTGGTTTAACCGCGATCCGTCTTTTCTTAAGCCAGTAGACAGCCCTGAGGGTCTTGACCTACAAGGGTTCTTTGAGACGCCCCGATGGCTGGCGCCCACCTAGGCCTGGACTCCCTGATCCCCCTGCGGGGCGGCGACCTTCTCTCCTCTGCAGATCTGAGCCGGGACCAGACCCTGGCGCTGCTCCAACTGGCAGTGGATCTGAAAAGCGGCCAGCGGCAAGTTGACCTGGCCGGCAAGGTGCTGGGATTGATCTTCACCAAGGCCTCCACCCGCACCCGGGTGAGCTTCTCGGTGGCCATGGCCCGCCTCGGCGGCCAAACCCTGGATCTCAATCCCCAGGTGACCCAGGTGGGCAGGGGGGAACCGGTCGCCGATACGGCCCGGGTGCTGAGCCGCTATGTGGATGCCCTCGCCATTCGCACCTTCGCCCAGGACGAACTGGCCGCCTATGCCCATTGGGCCTCCATTCCGGTCGTGAACGCCCTCACCGACCTGGAACACCCCTGCCAGGCCCTGGCCGACTACCTCACCCTGGCTGAAGCCTTCGGCGGCAACCCCCACAACCTGGCCGGGCTCACCCTGGCCTATGTGGGTGATGGCAACAACGTGGCCCACTCCCTGATGCTCACAGGGGCGTTGCTCGGAGTCAATGTGCGGGTGGGCTGCCCCGAGGGCTTTGAACCCAGCAGCGAGGTTTTGGCGCAATCCCAAGCCATCGCCAGCCAAAACGGCTGCCATGTGGAGCTGGTTCACGATCCCCTGGCCGCCGCCCGCGGCGCCCATGCCCTCTACACCGATGTATGGGCGTCCATGGGCCAGGAGGAGGAGCAGGTCGTCCGCGAACGGGCTTTTTCAGGCTGGTGCCTGGATGAAGCCCTGGTGGCCGAAGCCGACAGCCGGGCCATCGTGTTGCACTGCCTGCCCGCCCACCGCGGCGAGGAAATCAGCGCCGGCGCCATGGAAGGCCCCAGCAGCCGGATCTTTGACCAGGCCGAGAACCGCTTGCACGCCCAACAGGCCCTGCTGGCTGCCCTCCTCGGCGGCCTGGGCTGACAAAAAGGAGGGGGCAGGGGGTAGACAAGCGCGCCAGCCTCTGTCAAAAAGGGAGGAGTGGTTCATCTGTATTGCCGGTGGTCAGTTCCCAGCACCTCGCCGATTCCCAGCCCCTGACCGGCGCCCAGCAGGAGCTCTACGACTGGCTGGCCGACTACATCGGCAGCCATCGGCACAGCCCGTCCATTCGCCAGATGATGGAAGCCATGGGGCTGCGTTCCCCGGCTCCCATCCAGAGCCGGCTCCGCCACCTGCAGCAAAAGGGCTGGATCACCTGGCAGGAAGGCCAGGCCCGCACCCTCCAGCTCCTGGGCGGACTCACCAGCGGCATCCCCGTCCTGGGGGCCGTGGCGGCCGGGGGCCTGATCGATACCTACGACGACGTGCAGGAGCGGCTCGACCTGGCTCCAGTGCTCGACACCCGCGGGCTCTTTGCCCTCACCGTGAATGGCGACTCGATGGTGGATGCCCACATCGCCGATGGGGACGTGGTGCTGATGGAGCCGGTGCAGGACCCCAGCCGCCTCAAACCCGGCACGATCGTCAGCGCCCTGGTGCCAGGCAGTGGCACCACCCTCAAGCATTTCCACCGCAAGGGAGCCGAGGTCCACCTGGAAGCGGCCAACCCCGCCTACGGCCCGATCGTGGTACCCGCCGAACAGGTCACCGTGCAGGGCAAGTTGGTGGCGGTCTGGCGCCAGGTTTAAGGAAGTCCGGGGCCGGGGCCCAGACCCTGGCGTTGTAGGCTCATTCCGCGCCAGGCAAGGCCTCCGGGCCAAAGCAGAACGACCAGCATTCCGCTTGTCATGCGTA
>CAMDSS010000037.1 GCA_945907085.1 Cyanobium sp. NIES-981
GCACCGCTCTGACGGCTCCGGCACCACCGCAGCCTTCGCCGACTCCATGCAGGCCTTCTCCAAGGAGTGGACCCTGGGTACCGCGAAAACCCTGAACTGGAAGGTGGGCGTTGGCGGCAAGGGCAACGAGGGCGTGGCCGGCATCATCCAAACCACCCCTGGTTCGATTGGTTACGTCAACCAGTCCTACGTGAAGGGCGCCATCAAGGCTGCCGCGGTTCAGAACAAGGCTGGCCAGTTCGTGCTGCCTAGCTTCAAGAGCGGTCAGGCTGCCCTGAGCGGTATCACCGTTGATGCTGATCTGGCTGGCTCCAACCCCAACCCCACGGCGAGCGGTGCCTACCCCATCGCCACCCTCACCTACCTGTTGGTCTACCGCACGGGTAACGGTTCTAAAACCGATGCCCTTAAGGCAATGGTCAACTACATGCTGAGCGATAAGGCCCAGGCCCAAGCCGATGACCTCGGCTATGTGCCCTTGAGCGAAGGCATCCAGGCCAAGGCCCGGGCTGCTGTCAACAAGATCAGCCAGTGATCGGTTGATTGTTTTGCGGGGGCCCCTACGGGGCCCTTTTTTTGTGCCCGCTTTTCGCTGGCTTAATCGTGGGGCTCGAGCTGGATCGTGCTGTGGGCAATGCCCAGCCGGGCCAACTCCGATTTGGCCTGGTGCAGCAGATCCATGTCGTTGACGCTGCCCAGCCTCCTGCTGATGTGGGCGGTGAGGGCGTTTTGGGAGGTGCTCATGCCCCACACGTGCAGGTGGTGCACCTCCACCACCCCGGGCAACTGCATCAAGGTGGTTTCCACCACGGCCAAATCAATCCCTCTGGGCACCGCATCGAGGGCAATCATCAGCGCTTCTTGCAGCACTTGCCAGCCGCTGTATCCCACGGCCAGGCCCACGCCAATTGCCGTGATCGCATCCAATTGGCTCCAGCCCGTGAGCCCCACCACCACCGCACTCACCAACACGGCGGCCGAAACCAGGGCATCGGTCATCAGGTGCACCACCGCGGCCTTGCGGTTGAGGTCGTGGCTGTGGTCGTGGCCAAACAACCTCGCCGAGAACAGGTTGACCCCAATGCCCGCCGCCGCCGCCCAGGCCACCGGGATGCTGGTGATCGGCACGGGATTGGAGAGGCGCTGGATGCCTTCCACCACCAGCACCGCCGCCGCCATCAAAATCAACAGGGCATTCAGCAGCGAGGCCAGCTGGGTACTGCGGCCAAACCCATAGGTGAAGCGCCCCTGGGCGGGTTTGCCGCTGAGGTGTTCGGCGCCCCAACCCAGCAATAGGCCGGCCACATCCCCCAGGTTGTGAATGGCATCGCCAATCAGGGCCAGGGAGCCAAAGCCAAAGCCAATCACCAGCTGCAGGGCCGAGAGGCCACTGTTGAGGATCACGCTCCAGCGAAAGGCCGCCGCCGAACCAGCCCGGTGCTCGTGTTGGCGCTGGTGGGGTTGGCGCTGGATCACCACAGCGGGATGGAGATCCCGATGACGGTGGCCGGGATCATGACTGTGGTCGTGATCGGGACTGTGGGGGCGCTGTTGGGAAGCCCTGCGCGCTTTTTAAGTGAGAAAGGAGCCCAGCGCCAAGCACTGAGAAGACCGTAACCAGTTCTTAAACCCAGCACTACCCCGCCTTTGCCAGCAGGTCAGAAGCCTTCCATAGCGTTGTTCTCAACTAATTGCCCGGTCTGGGATGGTTTTCACGCCCGCTCGCGAGTCAAGCCAAACCCCCAGCTTTGTGGAGCTGCTGGAGGCCAGCTACGAGAAGCGCAGTTTGGTGCATCTGCCGGCGGGAAGCCGGGTGCCCCTGCTGAAAAAGAGTGTGTGGCTGGTGGTGCGCGGCATGGTCAAGCTGAGCGCCATCTCGGTGCAAGGTGATGAGCTCCTGCTGGGTTTGGCAGGTCCGAATGAACCCTTCGGCGATCCCCTTTCCAACGTGGAGGTCTACGAGGCCACCACCCTTTGCGAGAGCGACCTGCTCTGCCTCACCTGCGACGAAATCGCCGCCTCCCCCCACCTGGCCATGGCCCTGCTCCAGGGCATGGGTGTTCGTTACCGCCAGAGCGAGGCCATGCTGGGTCTGCTGGGTTTGCGCCGCATCGAAGATCGGGTGCGCGGCTTTCTGGAGCTGCTCGCCAACGATTACGGCCAGCCCTGCGACCAGGGTCTGCGCCTGAATATCAAGCTCACCCACCAGGAGCTGGCCAGTGCCCTGAGCACCACCCGCGTCACCGTGACCCGGGTGCTCGGCAGCCTCAAGGACGAAGGCTGGTTGCAATTGGATGGCCAGCGTCGCCTGGTGATTGCCCACCTGCCCCGACGTGCTCGCTGAACCCACCTTTTGGGGCCAGCCCATTCCAGGGCAAACTGGGGCGATGCAGCCATCGCTCCTGGTCGTCGAAGACGACGAAACCATCCGCGAAACGGTGCGCGATGCCCTGGAGCAGGAGGGCTTTGCGGTGGTCGCCTGCGGTAACGGCAGGGATGCCCTGCAAATTCTGCAGCGGGCCCCCGAGGGCGAGGGGTTTTCGCTGGTGGTGCTGGATCTGATGCTGCCTGGCCTGGGCGGCTTGGATGTGTGCCGCCAATTGCGCCAGGCCAACAACCAAACCCCGATCCTGGTGGTGAGCGCCCGCGATAGCGAAACCGATCGGGTGCTTGGCCTAGAGGTAGGCGCCGACGATTACCTGGTCAAACCCTTTGGCATGCGGGAGCTGGTGGCCCGTTGCCGAGCCCTGCTGCGGCGCACCACCAGCCAGCAGGCGCCGGTGAAAGTGCTGGAGCACGCCAATATCTGTCTCTATCAAGAGGAGTGCCGGGTCACCCGTGACGGCCTCGATCTGAACCTCTCCCCCAAGGAGTACCGGCTCCTGGAGCTGTTCATGCAGAACCCGCGCCGGGTCTGGAGCCGCGACAAGTTGCTCGAGCACGTGTGGAGCATCGATTACATCGGTGACAGCAAGACCGTGGATGTCCACATCCGTTGGTTGCGCGAGAAGTTGGAGGAGAATCCCTCGGCTCCGGTGCATTTGCTGACCGTTCGGGGCTTTGGCTACCGCTTTGGCTAGTGCCGCCACCCTTGCCGCCACCACCGTCGGGGCTGCAGGGGTGGCCCTTCCGTGGGGCTACTTTTTGTTTGGCCTTGGCCTGGGTTGCGCCTTGGTGTTGCTTGGGGCACCAAGGTGGAAACAGCTCAGCCAGCGCTGGAGCCAGCGCCAGCCGATGCCGAGTGTGCGCCAGCTGCTCAGCTGGATGGATGCCTCGCCGGCGGGGTGGATCCTGCTTGATCGCGCCGGCCGCATGCGCCACATCACGCCCAAATCGGAGCGAATCCTCGACCTCAATGCCGGCCGCATGCTCGTCGGGCGATCGTTTGAGGACCTCTGCAGCGATCCCAACCTGATCGGCAGCATTGCCGTAGCCCGCCGCCAGGATCGACCCCAGCGCCTGGCCTGGCGTTGCGGCAACGAAGATCTCGATGTGTTGGTGGTGCCCGGCACCGATGGCTGGATCGGGGTGCTTCTCCAGAGCCGCCGCTCCCTCGAAGCCCAGCTGGAGCAGCAGGAGCGCTGGGTGAGTGATGTGGCCCACGAGCTCAAAACCCCGCTCACGGCGTTGTTGCTGGTGGGCGACAGCCTGGCGGCCCAGGTGAACACCCAGAACGCCCGGTTGGTGGAGCGGTTGCAACGGGAATTGCTCCGCCTCCAAGAGCTGGTGGGCGATTTGCTCGAACTCTCGCGGCTGGAGAACACCCTTCCCGGTTACGGCCCCCGGACCTACGAGGTGCATTTGGGGGCCCTGGTGGACCAGGTGTGGTCGGGGATTAAGCCCTTGGCGGACCAACGCTCGGTGTCGTTAGAGCTGCAGCAGCCCAGCGACCGGCAGACCGCCCTGATCCATGCCGATGGGTCGCGGCTGCACCGGGCCGTGCTGAACCTGCTCGACAACGCCCTGCGCTACAGCCCCGATGGGGGCCGAATCCAGGTGGCGATTGAGCAGCGCAATGGTTGGCACCAGGTGCGGGTGAGCGATGAGGGGCCGGGCCTGAGCGACGACGACCTCGCCCACATGTTTGAACGCTTCTACCGGGGGGATCCTTCCCGGGTGCGCAGCCAGCGCACCGGCAGCGGCCTGGGTCTTCCGATCGTGCAACAGATTGCCGTGACCCACGGCGGCCGCATTCAAGCTAGCAATGGCCCAGGGGGTGGGGCCTTGCTGGAATTGATCCTGCCGGCCCAGCCCCCTGAACTGCGCCCCTAGCCCTTCAGGCGTTATGGAATATTCAGCTTCGTGTAATGAGGTTTGAAGCGGCTGGCAGGTCTGGGATGCTGGAGGAAGCTGGCTGCCCGCAGAGGGTGCCCTCCCCCGCGAGCGTTCAGGCTTCCCCCCATCCGAGATGAGCAGCATTCCCCTCGACACCAAAATCTTCGCCGATAACAGCCTCACCATCGGCAAGACCCCCTTGGTGCAACTGAACCGGGTCACGGAAGGCTGCAGCGCCAGGGTGCTGGCCAAGATTGAGGGCCGGAACCCCGCCTTCTCGGTGAAGTGCCGCATTGGCGCCGCCATGATTTGGCAGGCAGAACAAGATGGCCTGCTGGGTCCGGGTAAGGAATTGGTGGAGCCCACCAGCGGCAATACCGGCATCGCCCTGGCCTTTGTGGCGGCGTCCCGGGGGATTCGGCTCACCCTCACCATGCCGGAAACCATGAGCCTGGAGCGCCGCAAGTTGCTCACGGCCTACGGCGCCCACTTGGTGCTCACGGAAGGCCGGCTGGGCATGCCCGGGGCGATTGCAGCCGCCAAGGCCTTAGCCGACACCGATCCCGATCGCTATGTGCTGCTGCAGCAATTTGCCAACCCCGCCAACCCCCAGATCCACCACGACACCACCGGCCCGGAAATCTGGAGCGACACCGACGGCCAGGTGGATGTCCTGGTCGCTGGGGTGGGCACCGGCGGCACGATCACCGGGGTGAGCCGCTACATCAAGACCACCCTGGGCAAGCCCTTGGTGTCGGTGGCGGTGGAGCCCACCAACAGCCCGGTGATTCGCCAAACCATGAACGGTGCGGTGGTGCAGCCCGGCCCCCACAAAATCCAAGGCATTGGTGCGGGCTTTGTGCCCGCCAACCTCGATCTCTCCTTGGTGGATCGGGTGGAAGCGGTGGGCGATGAGGAAGCCGTGGCCATGGCCCGCCGCCTGATGCGAGAAGAGGGGATCCTGGCTGGTATTTCCTGCGGTGCCGCCGCGGCGGCAGCTTTGCGATTGGCGAAAGAGGAGGCCTTTGCCGGCAAAACAATCGTGGTGGTGCTGCCCGATTCCGGTGAGCGCTATTTGAGTTCGGTGTTGTTTGAGGGCGTCTTTAACGACAAGGGGCTGGCCGCCGTTTGACTTTCGGTCTATAACTTCCCCAGGCCTTCTGCGCGTGATGCCTTGGGAGACGAAACCAACTACCCACCCAATCAAGAACCCGAGACTTCTCAAGACCAAGAGTCCAGTCAAGAACCAGTGTCTCAAGAGCACTCTGACGATCTCGCTTTTAAGACGGAAATGGAATCCCAAGTGCTCGACAACCCTGATCTGTCTGGGCTTCAAGAGACGCATCCCGAGGCTGTTGTCTCCGAGTCTGTCGCTCCTGACGTTGCAGCTGCGCCGGTTGATTTCGCTGAGCCCGTTGATTTTGTCGAGCCCGTTGATTTCGCCGAACCTGCCGTGGAGATTCGGGCCGCCGAGCCTGCCCCCCTGGTGGCCAGTGCCAGCCAGGGGGCTGAAGGCGATGGGGCTGGTGGGGATGCGGCCCGGGAGTTGCTAGGCCTGCCCCTCCAGTTTCTCAACCAACTGCTCCAAAGAATTGGCTCCACCAAGCTCGATTCCCTCGCTGATTTGATTCCTGCGGCTCGCCTGGTGGGCATTGCCCTTCTCGCCGGAGTCGCGCTCAAGCTCACCGGGGCAACCCTTGGTGCCATCAACGACATCCCCCTGCTGGGTGGTTTGCTGGAGCTGACGGGCCTGGTGGCCATGCTGAATTTCCTGGCCCGTAACGCCCTCAAGCAGCAAAAGAGAGCGGAATTGCTGGGCCGGATTCGCAAACTCAAGCAGGATTTCCTGGGCTAGCTCTCTTTGCGATGGCTGTCGGCTACCTGGTCGATGCGGCTGATCCCGCTCAGATGGGTCGCTAGCCCAAGTCATGACCAGACGTTCTGATCAGGCTGGTCTCTGCTGGTTGATTGCTCCGTGCTGCTCTCGGCCTCCCAGCCGATCTGGTCGCTTCCCCCTGAGGGGGTTGCAGCGGCACTGGAAAGCACGCTCCAGGGCTTAAGCCACCTGGAAGCCCAGCGGCGCTTGCAGCGGTTTGGAGCCAATCGTCTCCCGAGCCTGCGCCGCCGGCCCCTGTGGTTGCGCTTCACCGACCAACTCCTGCACTTCATGGCCCTGTTGCTCTGGGTCGCCGGGGGCCTGGCCTTTGCGGCCCATATGCCCCAGTTGGGCTGGGCGATCTGGGCGGTGGTGCTGGTGAACGGCCTGTTTTCCTTTGTTCAGGAATACCAGGCAGAGCGCACCCTGGCGGCCCTGAAGCGTTCCTTGCCCCACGCGGTGCGGCTGTGGCGGGATGGCGAGCTCACCACCCTGGCGGCGGCGGAGCTGGTGCCAGGCGATCGGATCCTGCTGCAGGAGGGCGACCAGGTGCCCGCTGATGCCCGGTTGCTTCGCTCGGTGGAGCTCTACCTCGATCTTTCGGTTTTAACAGGTGAATCCCTACCGGTGGCTCGTGATGGGGAGCCCATCGCCTCCCTGGAGGTTGGGGATGGCCAGCCAAAGGCGAGCCCGATGCCCATGCGGGAGCGGGCCAATTTGGTGTTGGCGGGTACCACCGTGGCCAGCGGCCATGGCGAGGCGATGGTTTATGCCACCGGCGGGGAAACGGAATTTGGCCATGTGGCCCACCTCACCGCTGCCACGGAGCGCAGCGCCAGCACCCTGGAGATGCAGGTGGGCCAGATCGTTCGCACGATCACCGCCATTGCGGTGCTGATGGGCGTGCTCACCTTTGGCCTCAGCCTGCTGTTTGTGGGGGTTGGCCCCCTCGAGAGCTTGATTTTTGCGGTGGGGATCATCGTGGCCAACGTGCCCGAGGGGCTGTTGCCCACGGTCACCCTGGCCCTGGCCCTCAGCGTGCAGCGGATGGCCCGCCAAAACGCTCTGGTGCGGCGCCTGTCGTCGGTGGAAACCCTCGGCTCGGTGAGTGTGATCTGCAGCGACAAGACCGGCACGCTCACCTGCAACCGGATGGCGGTGGAAGCCACCTGGCTGCCCGCCCCGGGGGACAACCATCTGCCCACCCTGCTCCAGGGCGCCTGCCTCTGCTCCAACGCCCACTTGGAGCGCAGCCCGGGTCCGGTGCGGGCGATTGGGGACCCCACCGAAACAGCCCTGCTGCTGGCGGCGGTGGCCCACAAGCTCTCGCCAGACAACCTGCAGAAGGAGAGTCCCCGCCTGCGGGAGTTGCCGTTTGATTCCCATCGCCGTCGCATGAGTGTGGTGGTGCGCCAGGGCGATGGCTTGGTGCTATTCACCAAGGGGGCCCCGATCGAGGTGTTGGCCCATTGCAGTTCTGAACTCAGCAGCGCTGGACCCGTGGCCTTTGAGCCTTCCCGGCGTCAGCGTGCTGTTGCCGCCAACGACGACTTTTCCAGCCGGGGCTATCGGGTGCTTGCGGTAGCCATGCGCCAAGGGGAAGAGGAGCTCCTCACCACCCCCAACGACCTGTTGGAAACCAACCTGGTGTTGGTGGGTTTGCTGGCCCTCTACGACCCGCCCCGCCCTGAGGTGACCGAGGCTATCCGCCAGTGCCACCAGGCGGGCATCAAGGTGACCATGGTCACCGGGGATTACGGGCTCACGGCCCAGGCCATTGCCGAACAGATTGGCCTCCTCCAGCCTGCAGGCGGGGAAGGCCCGGGCAGTGGTTCCGATCCCGTGCGGGTGATTGAGGGGACCCACCTGGATTTGATCGGCGAGGTGCAGTTGCGGCAGCTGCTGAAATACCGCACCCGGCTGGTGTTTGCCCGGATGGCGCCGGAGCAGAAGCTGCGCCTGGTTCAGGCCTATCGCGCCCTTGGCGAGGTGGTGGCCGTCACGGGGGATGGGGTCAACGACGCTCCCGCCCTGCGGGCGGCGGATGTGGGCTTTGCCATGGGCCTGGAGGGCACCGATGTGGCAAGGGAGGCGGCCGACATCGTGTTGCTCGATGACAACTTCGCCACCATCGTCTCCGCCGTGCGCCATGGCCGCGGGGTGGTGGCCAACATCTGCAAGTTTTTGCCCTATGTGCTCGCCAGCAACGTGGCCGAGATGGCACCGTTTCTGGCCATGGTGATCGCCCAGATTCCAGCGGCCCTCAATGTGTTGCAGATCCTGGCGGTGGATCTCGGCACGGATTTACTCCCCGCTTTGGGTCTTGGCGCTGAGCAACCCGAGCCCGGGTTGATGCACCGGCCTCCCCGGCCCAGGCATGCACCGCTCTTGGATCGGCCCCTGATGGTGCGGGCCTACCTGGTGCTTGGCCTCACCGAAGCCGTGATGGCGATGGCGGGCTACCTGGCCTTTTGGCACCAGGCTGGGCTGTCGTGGTTCGAGCTACGGGCGCTAGCGCCCCGGTTGCTCCATGGCCAAGCCCCCGCGGAGCTGGTGCGGCTCCAGCACCAGGCTTCCAGCGTGGCCTTTGGCTTCATCGTCTTTGGCCAGATTGGTGTAGCCATGGCCTGCCGCAGCAGCTGGCGCAACGGCTGGCGCAGCAGTTGGCGCAGTAATGGCCTGCTCTGGTTTGGGGTGGGATTTGAACTGGTGTTTTTGGCCGTTCTTGTGCTGGTCGAACCCGTGGCGGAGGTGTTTGCCATGGCCCCATTCCCCCTGCCCTGGCTGGGCTGGATGCTGCTGGCGCCGTGGGTGGTGCTCCTGGTCGACGATCGCTTTACGCCCCGCCTTAAGCCCCGCGTTGCCCGTTGACGATCACCGAGTTGGCGGCGCCCCCTGCGGCCCCCGGCAGGGCAGGCACCACTGATGTTTGGCCATCCCACTTGTCGAGAAAGAGCTTGTAGAGCACCTGGTCATCCAGGCTGGAGTTGAGGGTTTGGTAGCGCTTGGCTTCTTGCTCAGCAATCAACACTTCGGTTTGGGCCCGGAGCAATTGCTGTTCGGCAATTTGCTTTTGTTCGATGGCAGCGCGGTATTCCTCGGCGATCTGGAGGCCCGTGAGGTCGAGCCCTTGCACCGTTACGTAGCCGAATTTCTGGAGCTCTTCCGCCACCTTCTCCTGCACCAATTCCGAGATGGAGTTCCATTCGGTGGCGATGGTCACCAGCTCGTATTGGGAGAACACCGATTTCAACGCTTTGAGTAGCGACGGCTGGATCACCCGTGGATAGATCTGCTGGTCGTCGGTGGCGATGGTTTCGAAAATCCTCCCCGCCTCGGTGGGCTTCATGGCGTATTTCACCGTGGCGGTGGCCTGGATCACCTGCAGGTCTTTGGTGAGGGTCGAGAACTGCTCGGGCCTCACCTGGGTGCGCACATCAAAGAGGGAGGTGTTCTGCACCAACGGTGCTTTGACATTGGCCCCTGGATTGCGGGGGGTGCCGGTCACCTTGCCGAGGGTGGTCACCACCGCCACATTGCCCGCCGGCACGATGAAAATGGTCTGGCTCAACACCAGTGCCAGCGCCACAACCGCCGCCACAATCCAGGTGAAGGTGGCGCCGGGGCCATCGGGGCTGGCTGAGCGAAGGGGGGACTGCATCGCCAAGAACCAGGTCAATGCCAGACCCTAGGTGGACCAACGTGTTCCTTGGGTGGGCCCTTTATCCCGGCATGGTCACGAACTCTTCGGAGACGCTGGGGTGCAGGGCCATGGTGCGATCGAAGTCGGCCTTGGTGGCGCCCATGCCGATGGCGATGGCGGCCATTTGGATGACCTCGGCGCTGTGTTCCCCCACCATGTGGCAGCCCAGCACCTTGCCGCTGGCAATCTCCACCACCAGCTTCAGGAGCGCCGCCGGCCCCCGTTTGGGTAGGGCCTGGGCCATGGGCCGGAATTTGGCCCGATACACCTTCACGCCCTCGGCGCCGCAGCGCGCCACGGCTTGCTCCTCGCTGAGCCCCACGGTGGCGAGTTCGGGTTGGCTGAACACCGCCATGGCCACCAGCCCGTGGTTCACCTGGCGGGGTTTGTTGCCGTACACCGTGTCGGCAAAGGCCCGGCCCTCATCGATGGCAACCGGCGTGAGGTTGATGCGGTCGGTGACGTCTCCGACGGCATAGATGTGGGGGATGTTGGTGCGTTGGTCGGCATCCACGCCGATGCGATCACCCTCCACGGCGACGCCGGCGGCCTCCAGGTTCAGCCCCTCCAGGAAAGGCCGGCGGCCCGTGGCCAACAGCACACCCCCGCAGGGGAGGCTGTCCGTTTGGGTATTAACGGTGAGGGCTCCGGGGCTGCCCGTGATGCCGGTGGGACTCACCTGGCAGCGCAGGTCGATGCCTTCGGCTTGCATCGCCTCTTGCACCACCAGGGCGGCTTCCCTGTCGAAGCCCCTCAGGATCTGCTCCCCCCGCACCAATTGGGTGACCTGCACGCCAAGGCCATTGAGGATGCAGGCGAATTCACAGGCGATGAAGCCTGCCCCCACGATCACGATGCGTTCGGGGAGTGCCTCGAGTAGGAACATCTCATCGCTCACCCAGCCCAAGTCAGCGCCGGGGATCTGGGGCCGCTGGGGCCTGCCGCCTACCCCAATCAGGATCCGATCGGCCGTGTAGTGCTGCCCACCAACGGTGATGGTGCGGCCATCGTCAAAGCGCCCCCAGCCAGTGATGAGCTTGACGCCGGCTTTCTCTAAAAAGCCGAGGTGCAGTTGGTTGAGGCGATCCACCTCGGCGCGCACATGGGCAAGCAGGGTGCTGGGATTGGGTTTGTAGCTGCCGAGTTCCCAGCCGTAGCTGGCGGCATCGCCCAGCAGGTGGCGGTAGGCGGAGCCATAGACGAGCAGTTTTTTGGGCACGCAGCCGCGGATCACGCAGGTGCCCCCCACCCGGTCGCCTTCGACGATCGCCACCTTGGCGCCGTAGCTGGCAGAGCGCTTGGCGGCGGCCAGGCCGCCGGAGCCGGCCCCAAGCACCAGCAAATCGAAGTGTTCGTTCATGGCTCCCATTTTGGCCACAAAAAAAGCCCCCAGGCTTGCTGGGGGCTTGGAGTTTCAAGAGCCACTTGAATCAGATGGCAGCTTCGCCGGATTCGCCGGTGCGGATCCGAATCGCCTGCTCCACGGGGCTCACGAAGATCTTGCCGTCGCCAATTTCACCCGTGTGGGCGGCTTTGGAGATGGCTTCGATCGCCGGGGTCACCTTGTCGTCGTTGACGACGAGCACAACCTTCGATTTCGAAATGAAATCCACTTTGTACTCGTTGCCGCGGTAGCGCTCCACCTGGCCCTTTTGTTGTCCGAAGCCCCGGGCCTCGGACACGGTCATACCGATCACACCGATCTCGACCAGGGCTGTTTTCACGGCATCCACTTTGGATGGCCGAATCATTGCTGTGATTTGCTTCATGGAAACCTCAGCCGTTCATGGGGTCGTAGGCCTCTTCGCCGTGGGCCACGAAGTCGAGACCGCGCTCTTCATCCTGTTGGGAGACGCGCAGGCCGACCGTGGCTTTCACGATCAAGAGGATCACCAGGGTGGCGATACCAACAAAGCCGTAGGTGAACACCACCGCTTGGAACTGGGCACCCAGCATGGCGATGTTGCCACCTTTGGCCAGGATTTCAGCTGATTTGGGGAAGTAATCAGCGGGCACCAGGGCCGGTGCTGCCAGCAGACCGGTGAGCAGGGCGCCCACGGTTCCACCGATGCCGTGCACCATGAAGGCATCGAGGGAGTCGTCAAACTTGATCGCAGCCTTGATGCGCACAGCGATCAAACAGGCGGCGGCCGAGGCGGCACCAATCACCAGGGCAGGGCCCATGTAGACGAAGCCTGCGGCTGGGGTGATGCCCACCAGACCCGCCACAGCTCCGGTGGCCGCACCCACGGCGGTGGGTTTGCCATCGACAAACC
>CAMDSS010000038.1 GCA_945907085.1 Cyanobium sp. NIES-981
CTGGTGCCACTGCTGATCGAGGCTTCGTACCACTTGGCCATGGCATCGGCGATGCCGCTGGCCAGGGTGCGGGCGGGGGCTTGGCGCACGAAGCCGTGGTCAAACACCAAAAGCTCCGGGCAGCGGTTCAAGCTCACATCCCCCTCGAAGGCGCCCTGGGGGCTGTAGATGTTGGCGAGGGCTGTCCAGCCCGCACAGGTGGCCGCGCTTGTGGGCACCGTGATGCACCGCAAGCCGAGCCGATGGGCGAGCAACTTGCCCGCGTCGATCACCTTGCCGCCACCGATGGCGATCACCGCATCAAAGGCTGGGTCTTGAGCTGTGCTGGGGGAAAGCTGGACTGGGGCGGCTAGGCCCTCGATCCGGCTCAGATCGGCTTCGCAGCAATCGAACTCCAGTTCGCAGCTGGTGCAGTGGATGCCTGCCTGGGCGAGATCCTGGAGGCATTGCTGACGCAGGGGCCGGGTGGCTGGGCTGCGGCCCAGCACCAAGGCGTGGCTCGTGAGGGAGGCGATAGCTGGCAGGGCTTCCTGCCAAGCCCCATCGCCCCGCAGCACGGTGGCGGGGGCAATCGCGTGGGAGCACACGGAGGGAGGAGGGGCCGTTTTCATCCCAGAAGTGTAAAAACTGCCGGGATCAGGCTCCAGCGGCGGCGAGTTCAGGCATCGCAGGGGCAGAGAGCTGCTTGCGAATCACCACCTGCTTCTCCTCGTTCACATCGACAAGGGCTGAATCCCCATCGCTGATCCGGCCAGAGAGGAACTCTTCGGCCAACGAGTCTTCCAGCAGGCGCATCACCGCCCGGCGCAGGGGTCTGGCCCCGTAGCTGGGGTTGTAGCCCTCTTCCACCAAGCGCTCCTTGAAGCTCTCGGTGACCGAGAGGGTGATGCCCTTCTCCTGCATCCGGCCGAACACTTCCTGGAGCATGATCTCGGCGATGAACTTGACCTCATCGCGGGTGAGCTGGCGGAACACGATGATTTCGTCCAGCCGGTTGAGAAATTCGGGGCGGAAGTACTGCTTCAGCTCCTCATTCACCAGGGAACGAATACGGTTGTAGTTGGTCTCTTCGGCGGCGCCACCGGAGAACTCAAAGCCCAGGCCGCCGCCACCCTTCTCGATCACCTTCGAACCGATGTTCGAGGTCATGATGATCAGGGTGTTTTTGAAGTCGACCGTGCGGCCCTTGGAATCGGTCAGTCGACCGTCTTCCAGGAGCTGCAGAAGCAGGTTGAACACATCGGGGTGGGCCTTTTCGATTTCGTCGAACAGCACCACGGTGTAGGGGCGACGGCGCACGGCTTCAGTGAGTTGGCCGCCCTCGTTGAAGCCCACGTAGCCCGGAGGCGAACCGATCAGCTTGCTGACCGTGTGGCGCTCCATGAACTCCGACATGTCGAGGCGGATCATGGACTCTTCGCTGCCGAAGAAATAGGCCGCAAGCGACTTGGTGAGCTCGGTTTTACCAACGCCGGTGGGGCCGGAGAAGATGAAGCTGGCAATGGGACGGTTGGGGTTCTTCAGGCCCACCCGGGCCCGGCGAATGGCCCGGGAGACGGCCTTCACCGCTTCGTCTTGGCCGATCAGGCGCTGGTGGAGGGTGTCCTCCATGTTCAGCAACTTGGCCGATTCGCTTTCGGTCAGTTTCTGCACGGGAACCCCGGTCCAGGACGCCACGATGTGGGCGATGTCCTCTTCGGTCACCATCGGGGTGCGATCACCATCGGCAGCTAAGGCGTCTGTTTCAGCAGCACCATCAGCGGCATGAGCGTCTGAGCTAGTGCCTTCGGTGGTGGTCTCTGATACGCCAGTGTCAGAGGGCTGTTCGTCTTTGCGGGACTGGAGGATCGAGCGAATTTGCTCCCGCAGCTCCACTTCTTTGTCCCGCAGTTCGCCGGCCTTGGTGAAGTCCTGTTCCCGGACGGCCGTTTCCTTTTCTTTTTGCACGGCACGCAGCTGCTTGTCCACCTCCTTGGCGGCAGGGGGCAGCTTCGAGTTCATCAGCCGCACCCTGCTGCCGGCCTCGTCCACCAGGTCGATGGCCTTGTCGGGGAGGAAGCGATCGGAGATGTAGCGGTCGCCAAGGGTGGCCGCCGCAATCAGCGCTTCGTCGGCAATCTTGAGGCGGTGGTGATCCTCGTAGCGCTCTTTTAGGCCCCGCAGGATCTCAATCGTGTCTTGAACCGACGGTTCACCCACCATCACCGGTTGGAAGCGCCGCTCAAGGGCGGCATCCCGTTCGATGTGTTTGCGGTATTCATCCAGGGTGGTGGCGCCAATGCACTGCAGCTCACCCCTGGCCAGGGCAGGTTTGAGGATGTTGGCGGCATCGATGGCGCCTTCGGCGGCGCCAGCGCCGATCAGGGTGTGCACTTCGTCGATCACCAGGATCACGTTTCCGGCACCCCGGATTTCCTCCATGATCTTTTTGAGGCGTTCTTCGAATTCGCCCCGGTACTTGGTGCCCGCCACCAGCAGACCGATATCCAGGGTCAGAACCCGCTTGTCTTCAAGGATGTCGGGGATATCGCCAGAATTGATGCGCTGGGCCAGGCCCTCGGCGATCGCGGTTTTGCCCACGCCAGGCTCACCAATCAGCACCGGGTTGTTCTTGGTGCGGCGGCCCAGGATCTGAATGACGCGCTCAATCTCGTTTTGGCGCCCCACCACGGGATCCAATTTGCCGTCAGCGGCTTGCTGGGTGAGGTTGGTACCAAATTCATCCAGGGTTGGGGTTTTGGTGGACCCTTTGCCGCCGCCACCGCCGGAAGCCACCTCAGCTGTTTCGCCCAGCATGCGGATCACCTGGGTGCGAACCTTGGCCAGATCAACCCCAAGGTTTTCGAGAACCCGGGCGGCGACGCCCTCGCCCTCCCGAATCAGGCCCAGCAGCAGGTGCTCGGTACCGATGTAGTTGTGCCCGAGCTGACGGGCCTCTTCCAGCGACAACTCCAGAACCCGTTTGGCGCGGGGCGTAAACGGGATTTCCACGGCCACGAAGCCCGAGCCCCGGCCGATGATTTTTTCCACCTCAACCCGGGCGTCCTTGAGGTTCACCCCCATCGACTTGAGCACCTTGGCGGCCACGCCGGTGCCCTCACCGATCAGGCCCAGCAGGATTTGCTCGGTGCCCACAAAGTTGTGACCAAGGCGGCGGGCCTCCTCTTGGGCCAGCATGATCACCTTGATGGCCTTCTCGGTAAACCGCTCGAACATGGGCCGGGGCCTGGTGCAAGTGCTTCCAAGCTATCAGGGTTAGTGGGGCTGGTGTGGTTTGCGGCTCTGGGTCAGCAAATCAGCAGTAGCCGCAGGTGGTTTGTGGATTTTTGTTGTTAACACAGAGGCTCTATTTACCCAGTCAAAGCAGTAAGAAAAGGCGGTTATCCACACCCCTGCTACGCATCATTAATTGCAGGCAGCCTCAGCCATTGGATCAGGGCATCGTCGCCATTGCGGTAGTAACCACGACGAATGCCGGCATCGCCAAATCCCAGGGCCCGATAAAGCGCCACCGCGGCGGTGTTGGAGGTGGCCACTTCCAGGGTGGCCCGCTCGGCCCCAAGGCGTTGGCCATGGCTGAGCAGGGCTTGCAGCACCTGCCGCCCTAGGCCCTGGCGGCGCTGCAGGGGATCGACGGCCACCACGGTGATGTGCAGTTCGTCGACCACCAGCCAGCCACTGGCCATGGCCACCAAGGCCCCTTCGCGCCAAAGGCCGATGCCAGGTCGGCGCTCTTCAGCCAGCTCGCTGTGCCATTGCGCCTGGTTCCAGAGGCCACCGAGGCTGCGTTGGTCCAGGTCTTGGCAGGCCTGGAGGTGGTTGGGCTCCAGGGGGAAGCAGGCCAGCTTTTGGAGCTGTTCACCTGTCACAGCAAGCTGCCAGCGGCGTTCTTACCATTCATAGTCTCCCTTGATGCTTTGCCCGCCGCCATGGTGATCTCCAGTGAGCTCGATCAGAGCGGAGCCGGCGTTCTGGATGGGGCAGCGCCATCTGCCCAGCGTCTGTTTGAGCCCCATCGGGATGCCAGCAGTCCCAATCGCAACCTGGCGCCGATCACCGCCGAGCTCGATGCCGACGGCCGTTTGCAGGTGGGCGGTTGTGGGTTGAGCAGCCTGGCCCGCACCTATGGCACACCGTTGTATGTGCTCGATGAGGCGAGTCTGCGGGCTACCTGCCGGGCCTACCGGGAGGCCTTGGCGGCCCACTACCCCGGCGAGGCCCTCGCCCTCTACGCCTCGAAGGCCAACAGCTCCTTGGCCATTTCTGCCCTGGTGGCCTCAGAAGGGCTGGGCCTGGACGCGGTGTCGTCGGGAGAGCTCCTCACGGCCCTCGACGGCGGCATGCCCGCCGATCGGATCGTGTTCCACGGCAACAACAAATCACGCCAGGAGTTGGCCCTTGCGGTGGAACGGGGCGTCACCGTGGTGGCGGATAACTGGCGGGACCTCGAGCTATTGGCCGAATTGGCCCCTGGCCTGGCCGCGCCCGTGGAGCTGATGCTCCGCTTTACGCCGGGGATCGAGTGCCACACCCATGAGTACATCCGCACCGGGCACCTCGATAGCAAATTTGGCTTTGACCCCGACCAGCTTGAACCGGTGTTGCGGCACTTGGTCGGCTGCAGCTGGGCACGCCTCACCGGGCTCCACGCCCATATCGGCTCCCAGATCTTCGAACTGCAACCCCACCGCGATTTGGCTGGGGTGCTTGCTGATGCCGTGGCCCTGGCCCGATCCCTGGGCCATCCCGTGGGCGACCTCAACGTGGGCGGCGGCCTGGGGATTCGCTACGTGGCCAGCGACGATCCCCCGTCGATTCAGGAGTGGGTGCAAACCGTGGGCGAAGCGGTGGCCACGGCTTGCCAGCAGCGGGGCCTGGCCCTGCCGCGCCTGCTCTGCGAGCCCGGTCGATCCCTGGTGGCCACGGCCGGTGTCACGGTTTACGAGGTGGGAAGTCGCAAGGAAATTCCGGGCATTCGCACCTACCTCTCGGTGGATGGCGGCATGAGCGATAACCCCAGGCCCATTACCTACCAATCCCAATACACGGCCCTATTGGCCGATCGGCCAATTGCGGAGGCCACGGAAACCGTGACCTTGGCGGGCAAGCATTGCGAGTCGGGGGATGTGCTCCTCAAGGACGTGGCCTTGCCCCCTGCCACCAGCGGCGACCATTTGGTGGTGCTGGCCACCGGGGCCTACAACGCGTCCATGAGCTCCAACTACAACCGCATCCCACGGCCGGCGGCCGTGCTGGTGCAGGGGGGAGTCGCCGACCTGGTGCAACGCCGGGAACAGCCGGAAGATCTACTGCGCTACGACGTTTTGCCCTCCCGGCTCACAACGGTAAGTTGATCGAAAGGCATGGGTGCACCGGTGAGCGCGCTGCAGATCAACCCCCTGCAGCTCATCGACATTCGACTGCTGCTCGACTTGCTGTTTGCCACCGGTCTGGGGGTATTGGTGCTCGGTCGGGTGACCGAGGCGCGCACCCTCTGGCTGCTGCGCGGCTATCTGCTGCTCGTGGCCCTGGCCTGGTTTGTGCAGCGCTACGCCAACCTGCCGCTCACCTCCAAGCTGGTGGACGCCCTCGTCCTGGCCTGCAGTTTGGCGCTGGCAATTCTCTGGCAAGGGGAATTGCGCCGGTTGATGGAGTTGCTGGGTACGGGCCGGCTTGGGGTTCTCTTCGGCGACCGCAAGCGCGACCAATTGGCCTCGGGCTCGGTGGCGGTGCTCAGTGAAGCGGCTGGTCGCCTCTCCCAATCCCGCCGCGGGGGCCTGATCGTGGTGGACCTGGGCAGTGACCTGCGGCCTGAGGATTTTCTCAATCCGGGGATTTCCCTGGATGCCCAGCTCTCCGTGGATCTGCTGCTCAATCTGTTTGCTGCCGATACCCCCCTCCATGACGGGGCCGTGCTGGTGAAGGCCAATCGGATCGTGGCGGCGGGGGTGATCTTGCCCCTCTCTCGGCAGGGTTTGAACCGCTATGGCACCCGGCATTTGGCCGCCCTGGGCCTAACCGAACGCTTTGATCAATGCCTGGCGATTGTGGTGTCCGAGGAAACGGGCACCCTGTCGCTGGCCTGCCAGGGCAAGCTCGAACGGCCGATTACGAGTAGCCGTCTGCACGATTTGCTGAGCCAGGCGCTGGCCCTGCCAGCGGGGCGTAGCGTGGCCAAAGACCCGCTGGAACGTCGCGGATGAGTCGCGTGCTGGCGACCACTCCTGTTGTGGGCCCGAAGGCCTTGCCTGAGGGGCTCGATCCGGAGCGCTTGCCCCGGCACATTGCCGTGATCATGGATGGCAATGGCCGTTGGGCCAAGAGCCGCAGCCTGCCGCGGGTGATGGGCCACCGCGAAGGGGTCGAAGCCCTCAAGCGCATGTTGCGGCTTTGCAGTGATTGGGGGGTGGGGGCACTGACGGCCTATGCCTTCTCCACCGAAAACTGGAACCGGCCCGGCGAGGAGGTGAGCTTTCTGATGACCCTGTTTGAACGGGTGCTGGCCCGGGAGCTCGAAGCCCTCGATAGGGAGCAGGTTCGGATTCGCTTTCTGGGCGATCTATCCCCGTTGCCCCCCGGCCTGCAGCAGCTCATTGCCGACGCCACAGCCCGCACAGCGGCGAACACCGGCATCCACTTCAACGTCTGCACCAACTACGGCAGCCGGGCGGAATTGGTGCGGGCGGCCAGGTCCTTGGCCGAACGGGCGGCCCGCGGCGAATTGGATCCCAGCGCGATTGATGAGGCCCTGTTGAGCGCCGAACTCCATACGGCCGGGGAGCTGGATCCCGATTTGTTGATTCGCACCAGCGGCGAACAGCGCATCAGCAATTTTTTGTTGTGGCAGTTGGCCTACGCCGAGCTGCACATCACCGATGTGCTGTGGCCTGATTTTGATCAAGAGGCCTTGGTGGCCGCTCTGCTCGACTACCAGGGTCGCCAGCGCCGTTTCGGTGGCGTCACCTCCCTCCCTTGAAGGCTGCTCTCTCCTGATGGCCCCTCTGCCAGTGATCACTCGCCACGACTGGACCCGCGCCGAGATCCAGGCCCTGCTGGATCAGCCCCTGATGGATCTGCTTTGGCAGGCCCAGCAGGTGCACCGCGTGGCGAATCCTGGTTATGAGGTGCAGCTTGCTTCGCTACTCAGTGTCAAAACCGGTGGCTGCGAGGAGGACTGTGCCTATTGCCCCCAATCGATGCACCACAGCAGCGATGTGGCCGGCCAACCGGAATTGGATGTGGCGCCGGTGTTGGCCCGCGCCCGGGCGGCCAAGGAGGCTGGGGCCCACCGGTTCTGCATGGGCTGGGCTTGGCGGGAGATCCGCGATGGGGCCCCCTTTGACGCCATGGTTGAGATGGTTCAGGGGGTGCGGGAGTTGGGCCTGGAGGCCTGCGTCACCGCTGGCATGCTCACCGACCAGCAGGCCGCTCGCCTAGCTGATGCGGGACTGACCGCCTACAACCACAACCTGGATACCAGCCCCGAGCACTACGACCGGATCATCACCACCCGCACCTATCAAGAACGGCTGGAAACCCTGGCCAGGGTGCGTCGATCGGGCATCACCCTCTGCTGCGGTGGAATCATCGGCATGGGGGAAGGGCCCAGCGATCGGGCCGGCCTGTTGGAAGTGCTCGCCAATATCGAGCCCCATCCAGAGAGCGTGCCCATCAATGCCCTGGTGGCGGTGGAGGGAACCCCTCTGGAACACCAGCAGGCCGTCGACCCCCTCGATCTGGTGCGGATGGTGGCGGCGGCCAGGATCCTGATGCCCCACAGCCGGGTGCGGCTGAGCGCGGGTCGGGAGCAGATGAACCGCGAGGCCCAGATTCTTTGCCTCTTGGCTGGAGCTGATTCGATCTTTTACGGCGACACCCTCCTCACCACGGGCAATCCCGATGTGGCGGCCGATCGGGAGCTGTTGGCCGCGGCGGGTGTTTCGCTATCGCGCTGATCCTGGAGGGCCGATGGGGCTGGTAGTCGCTGCTTTTTATCGCTTTGCGGCCCTGGCCGAGGAGGAGCTGGCCCCTTGGCGCCAGCGGTTGGTTGCCCTGGGCCAAAGCGCTGATGTGAAGGGCACGGTGCTGCTGGCCCCCGAGGGTGTCAATGGCACCGTGTGTGGGCCAGCCCCTGGGGTCGAGGCCCTCTTGGCTGATCTGCGGAGCGATCCGCGGTTGGCCAAGTTGGAGGTCAAAACGGCGGTGGCGCAGCAGCAGACCTTCTATCGGCTGAAGGTGCGGCTCAAGCGCGAAATAGTAAGCATGGGCTGCCCCACGGTGAAGCCCTACCTGGGGGAGGGGGAGCTGGAAAGCGCCGCGGTTGGCACCCATGTGCCGCCCGAGCAATGGGACGCCTTGATTGCCGATCCAGACACCCTGGTGATCGATACCCGCAATGGCTACGAGGTGGCCCTCGGCAGCTTTACCGGGGCCATCGATCCGGGCACCGCCAGCTTTCGGGAGTTCCCCCAATGGGTGGAAACCGGGTTGCGCCCCCTGGTTGAGCAACGCCAACCCAAGCAAATCGCCATGTTTTGCACCGGGGGTATCCGCTGCGAAAAGGCCACGGCCTATCTGTTGCAGCAAGGTTTTGCGGGGGTCCACCATCTCCAGGGCGGCATCTTGCGCTATCTGGAAACCGTGCCGGCATCGGCCAGCAGTTGGTGGGGGGAATGCTTTGTCTTCGACCAGCGGGTCACGGTGAACCACCAGCTCGAACCCGGAGAAGCGAGCCTGTGCCATGCCTGCCGCAAACCCCTCACTCCCGCTGATCGCCAACAGCCCAGCTATGTCGAAGGTGTGAGTTGTCTGCATTGCATCGGCGAGCACGGCAGTGACGATCGGGCCCGCTTTGCCGAGCGTCAGCGCCAGATTGGCCTCGCCAAGCAACGGGGCGAACTGCACATCGGCAAGGTGTTTGATGCCGGCTGAACTGCCCCGGCCGATTCTCTATAGCTTTCGCCGCTGCCCCTATGCGATACGGGCCCGCCTGGCCTTGCTTCTGGCCGGGATGGGCCCTGGCCAGGATTTTGAGCTTCGGGAGGTGAGCCTCAAGGCCAAGCCCCCGGAGCTCTTGGCGCGATCGGCCAAGGCCACGGTTCCCCTGCTCGAACTCACCGATGGCACCGTCTTGGCTGAAAGCATCGAGATCATGCAGTGGGCCCTAGCTCTGCCCTCAGACCAGGCCGCAGACCAGTCGAACGACCAGCTCGCCCATCCGCTCTTGGTCCAAAACGATGGGCCGTTCAAGCACCATCTCGACCGGTTCAAATATCCCGATCGCTACCCCGGGGCCGATCGTGAGCACCACCGCGCAGCGACTGAAGCGATCCTGGGGGATTGGGATGGCCAGCTGGCTCAAGGTTGGTTGTTGGGTGATCAACCCAGCTGGTTGGATTGGGCGGTGCTGCCGTTTGTACGCCAATGGCATTTGGCCGATCCCGATCGGTTTGACCGGCATGGGGGCCTGGAGCATCTGCGGCGGTGGCTGCAGCGTTTTGAGGAGGGGCCGGAGTTGGCAGCGGTGATGGCTCCGCCCTGGGCCCGGCGCCAGGCCTGGCGCTCTCCCCAATGGGTTTATCACTTGGCCCTGGCCGATGAATGGCGCACGGCCAGGGCCTGCGGCGAATACCGCCGTTCGACCCGGGGCCTCTCCCTCGAGCAGGTGGGTTTTATCCATGCCAGTGGGGCCCATCAGGTGGAGGCCACCTTCCGGCGCTTTTATGCCGATGCCGAAGCGGTGCTGTTGCTCACCCTGGATCCCGCTCGTTTGGACGCACCGCTGCGATGGGAAGCGGCACCGGATAGTGCCGAGCTCTTCCCCCACATCTATGGGCCCTTGCCCGTTGGCGCGGTGCGCCTAGCTGAGCCCTTTGGCCTCGCTCCTGTGGTGCCATGACCAGCCTGGCAAGCCTGGAACGACGGGCCGCCGATCGGGGTTTGCTGTTGCGCCTCCAGGTGGGACGGCCCTTGGGCCTGCTCTATGGGGTACGGGTGGCCGTGGCCCGGCAGCCCTCGGTAGGGGGGCAGCTGCGGTTGGTGGGAGAGCTGAAGGGCTGGGCCTGGCCCACGCCTGGGGGGCTGCAGCTCGACACCCTCCAGGTGGCTGGCCGCTCCAGTGGTTTGCCAGACCTGGGTGTGGGGCCCCTGATTGCGGCCGCCGCCTTCGCCTGGGCCCTGGAGCAAACCCCCTGCCGGCGGGCTCAGATCTTGGCGATCCGAGATGACGATGGCCAGCATCGACGCTTGGTGCGCTACTTCCGTCGTTTGGGTTTTGTGCCCTCCAAGGAACTGGGGGCAGCGCTTTGGGACTTACCCGAGCGGTTGGTGTGGGGCGGCGCTGGTTTGGTGATGCAAGCCGATTGCCAGGTGGTTTTGGAGCGGGCGGTGGCGCTGTTGGATCAAAACTGGAGTTGAAGCTGCAGGCCAAGGGCCAGGATGTTGGGGATGGTTCCCGTGCCCCCGGGATTGATTACCCACTGCAGAAATGGTTGAAGGGTGAGGGTGCTGTTGATCACAGCGCTGTAGTTGAGCTCTAGCAGGGATTCCGGGCTCAGGCCCGTGGTCACGTCGCTGTTGAAGCTGCTGCGGCCGAGGCCGAGGGCCACCACATCCAGGGGGCGACCAGGGATCACCCCTTGACTCAGCCAGCCACCACTGACAAACAAGGGATTGGGGTTGGTGGAGGTTGTCAGCCCGGAGCTGAGACCGAGCCAGAATCGGTTGTCGAGGCCCAAGGGCGTTGGTATAGCCAGGGTGAGGGTGCCGAACATTCCTGGCGTTTCCGTGTTGTTGGTTTGGTCGTTGAGGTAGCCACCGCCGATTTGTAACAGGGGCTCAGGGAGTTGGCGTGCCACCTGTTGCTTGTCCATTTGGATGGGTTGGCTCAACCGTTTGGCTCCCGGTAGGCGATCAAAACTCCATTGCACGACCTGCATGGATCCATTGATTTGGGGTAGGCCGGTGTTGACACCGAATAGGGAGGCCAAGGCGTTTTGGGGATTCAAGAGAAAGGCCCCGTAGCGCCATTCCCCGTAGGGGCCGAGGTCGCCGCTGCTGCCCAGACCGGCGGTTCCCGGCCGCCAATGCAACTCAAAGCCAGGCGCCACCGAGGGGTTGATGGGTAAGCCCGTCACATTGAGATTGAGCGTGTTGTTGAGCACCGAGTTCACGTAGGCATCGAGCACCGGTGCTTCGATGAAGCCGGGGTTGAGGGACAACACCCCGGCCTTGAGATCCACCTCCCCCATGCCAGCGGACCTGGTCACACTGGCTTCCGTGAGCCAAAGACCGATGGGGTGGTCACTCGCTGTTAGGGGAAAGGCGCTCCCGATGGTTTGGCCGTAGCCCGCCGTGCCGCTGAACAGGGTGAGTTCCAGATGGCCTTTCCAGTGGTCGGCTTCTTTCCAGAGGGCCACGTCCTTGCCAAAGCCCCTGCTGAAGCTGGCATCCAAGGTGGTTTGCTGGATCCAATTGGTGGTTTTGCCGGTTCCTCCCCTGGGGTTGCCCAGCCCATCGCTCTGAATGGTCAGGCCGAGATCCAGCCACGGGGGGGCCTTCAGCAAGCTGTTCAGGGTTGGCCAGGGGCTGGCGGGTTCGAGAACTGTTTCCTGGCCAGTTTCAGGGCCTTGGTCATCCACGGGTCCAGCCTGGGTTGCAACCGGCGCTGCCACCGCGGCTAGGGCAAGCCATGCCAAGAGCAGGCCCTTGGCCCTGGGGTATCTAGGGGTCTTGCGTTGACTCCGCGTGGTAACTGCTTCGCACCAGGGGCCCACTGCGGACCTGCTGGAAACCCAGCCCCCTGGCGATGGCCCCGAGTTCATCAAACTCCTCAGGCCTCCAATAGCGGGCCACGGGAATGTGGGCCAGGGACGGCCGCAAGTATTGCCCGAGGGTGAGGCG
>CAMDSS010000039.1 GCA_945907085.1 Cyanobium sp. NIES-981
TGGCTTGGCTTGCAGCCCAGCTGCTGCTCAAGCTCCTGCTCCTGCTCCTCAATCGCCATCAGCTCCTGCACCTGACGGCCCAACGTGATCTCCTGCTCATGGCTGAGCAGCGGCACCCGGCCGATATCACGCAAATACGAACGCACCAGATCGCCGTCCCCGTAGGGCATCTGGCGAGCCGGCTTGTCGGAAACAGGAGCCGGAGAAGAGGCGATAGCGACAACCACGGAGCCATGCTCTTGAAGATGTGTAAAGCCTAACCTGAAGAAGTGTGAAGTCCTCTCATCTAGGGCCCCGCTCCCCCATCCAGCGCCCTAGCCAGGGGAGAACTGCACCAGTAGCCAGCTGGCGGTTTGCAGGTAGATGAACACCCCAGCCACATCCGTGGCGGTGGCGATGAACGGGGCCGACATCAGGGCCGGATCCAGGCCAATCCGATCGAAGAGCAGGGGCAAGGCCGCTCCGGCCGTGGCCGCCAGGGTGGTGATCGCCACCAAACTGATCCCCGCCGCCCCAGCCACGATCCAGCTGTGGGACACATAGCTGGCCCAAGGGACCACCACCACCACCATCAACAGACCCAGGAGGGCTCCGGCCACCGATTCCCGCCAAATGGCCTTCCAGCTCCCCATCGCCTGAATGCGCTGGGTACTCAAGCCACGAATCACCACCGTGGAGCTCTGGGCGCCCACGTTGCCGCCGGTGCCAATCAACAGCGGAATAAAGGCCGCGAGCAGCACCACCTCCTTAAGAACGTGGTCTTGGGCAGCAATCACCGCCGCCGTGCCGCTGTTGGCAATCAACAGCACCGCAAGCCACACCACCCGGCGCCGGGCCACGGTGAACAGGTTGCTTTGGAAATAGTCGTCGTCATCGCCGGCCTGCACCGCCCCTGCGGCGTAGAGATCGCGGGTGGCCTCCTGCTCGATCACGTCGATCACGTCGTCCACCGTGACAATCCCCACCAGGCGCTGCTCCCGATCCACCACCGGCACGGCCAGGAAGTCGTAGCGCTGAATCGCCCGAGCCACCTCCTCTTGATCCGTTTCGGTGGATACGCTCACCACCTCCCGGGTCATCACCTCCCCGATGCGCTCATCGGGGTCGGCCACCACCAAATCTCGCAACGACAGGATCCCGGTGAGATGGCGGGAGCCATCGGTCACGTAAAGGCTGTAAACGGTTTCCGTGTCCCGGGCGCGGCGGCGCACGATCGCCAAGGCCTGGGCTGCCGTTTGGAATTCCTTGAGGTCGATGAACTCGGTGGTCATCAGGCGACCGGCCGTCTCGCTCTCGTAACCAAGAAGTTGGGCGGTAACCCGCCGTTCCGCCGGACTCAGCTCCGCCAGCAGCCGACGCACCACCTTGGCGGGCAATTCATCAAAGAGGCGCACCCGGTCGTCGGGTGACATCTCTTCCACCAGCTCCAGCACCTCGCTCGAACGCAGCCGCTCCAGCAGGGTTTGCTGCACGGAGGGATCCAGGTATTCGTAGACCGCAATGGCCTCGTCCTTGGGGAGCAGGCGAAAGGCCAGGGCCTGGAGGGTGCGGGGCAAGCTGCCAATCGCTTCCGCCGTATCCACCTCCTGCACGGGCTGGAGCAGCAACTTGGCGCCGTCGTAGTTGCCCACTTCCAGCAGGGCTTCCAACTGCTTAGCCACCACCTCGGCCACCAGCACCCCGTTTGCCTCGCTCATTGGCCTGGTGCTTCGGCAACCCAGAGTTTATGGAGCCATGGCTAAGGTCAAATTCCATCTGCGGCGCCTGTGCGCCAACCCCAACAACCATGGCCATCAATGTGAGCGATGTGGTGGTGCGTGATGCCCAGGGTGCGGAACGCCGCCTGGGCGAGTGGGCCGGCCAGGTGCTGCTGATTGTGAATGTGGCCAGCCGCTGCGGCTTTACGCGCCAATACGCGGGGCTGCAAACCCTGCAAGACACCTATGGCCCCAAAGGCTTGGCCGTCTTGGGCTTCCCCTGCAACGACTTCGGCGCCCAGGAACCCGGCACCCTCAGCGAAATCCAGGAGTTCTGCTCCACCACCTACGGCGCCAACTTCACCCTGTTCGACAAGGTGCATGCCACCGGCAGCAAAACGGCCCCCTACGACACCCTCACCCAAGCCGAACCCGCCGGTGATGTGGCCTGGAACTTCGAGAAGTTCCTGGTGGCCAAAGATGGCAGCGTGATCGCCCGCTACAAGAGCAACGTGGAACCCGACTCCGCCGAACTCAGCGCTGCCATTGAGGCGGCAATCGCCGCCTAGCCCGCCAACCAACCGCGCCTTGAACCCTCTGGCCCAGCCCCCTCCACCAGGAGCCAGCGCTGGCCATTGGGTTCCCACCAGCTTCGCAACACCCGAAGCGGTGAATCCGAAGCCACCGCTAGCAGGGCCGGGGCCTGGTGCTGGGGGGCACAACGCAGCTGAAAAGAGCTAGCGCTCAGCACCGGTTCCCGGACCGACGCCCGGCGCCTCACCTCAGGCGAACGGCGCTCACCCCCACCGGCAGGAAGACCGGCAGGGGCCACGAGGGCAAAGCCCAACAGGGCAGCCCAGCGCCAAAGGGGGACGGGCTTCAAATATCCAACTGGGCGAGATCCAGCGACGCGCTGTGGGTCTCGATGAATTCCCGGCGGGGCGCCACCTTGTCGCCCATCAAGATCGTGAAGATGCGGTCGGCTTCGAGGGCATCTTCAATCTCAACCCGCTTCATCATGCGGGTGGTGGGATCCATGGTGGTTTCCCAGAGCTGCTTGGGCATCATTTCACCGAGGCCCTTAAAGCGCTGGATCGTGTAATTGGCCTTCTCACCAAAGCCTTCGATCGTCTTCTTGAGGTCGCCTTCGTTGTAGCAATAGGTGTGATTTTTACCGCGCTCCACCTTGTAAAGCGGAGGACAAGCGATATAGATGTAGCCGCCTTCCACCAGGGCCTTCTGATAACGGAAGAAGAAGGTGAGGATCAGGGTACGAATGTGGGCGCCGTCCACGTCGGCGTCAGTCATGATGACGATCCGGTGATAACGAAGATTCTTTTGATCGAATTCTTCGCCCCGAATACCAAGACCGAGGGCCGTAATCAAGGCCTGGATTTCGGTGTTTTTGTAGATCTTGGCGTCGTCGGTTTTCTCGATGTTGAGAATCTTGCCGCGCAGGGGCAGGATGGCCTGAAAACGACGATCCCGGCCCTGCTTGGCCGAACCGCCAGCGGAATCCCCTTCCACGATGTAGATCTCGGATTCGCTGGGATCGCGGGATGAACAATCGGCGAGCTTGCCGGGCAAGGTGGAGCTTTCCAGCACGCTCTTACGGCGCACCAGCTCCCGGGCCCGGCGGGCCGCTTCAGCCGCATTGAAGGCCTGGATGGCCTTCTCCAAGATCAAATCAATAACGCCGGGGTTGAATTCGAGGTAGACGGCGAGGGCCTCACCCACCAGGGTGTCGACGATGCCACGCACCTCGGTATTGCCGAGCTTGGTTTTGGTC
Source organism: Cyanobium sp. NIES-981 (assembly GCA_945907085.1). Taxonomy (GTDB): domain Bacteria; phylum Cyanobacteriota; class Cyanobacteriia; order PCC-6307; family Cyanobiaceae; genus Cyanobium_A. The sequence continues at coordinate 3,487 of CAMDSS010000039.1, forward strand.
TGACCCTCAAATTCAGGGTCGGGCACCTTCACCGACAGCACGGCGGTGAGACCCTCGCGGATGTTCTCGCCGGCCAAATTGCCATCGGCGTCTTTGCGCTTACCCCGCTTTTTGGCAAAGGTATTGAGGGTGCGGGTGAGCACCGCCTTCAGACCCTCAATGTGGGTGCCACCATCCACGGTGCGGATGTTGTTGGCAAAGCCCAGGATGCTGTCGGAGTAGGCATCCACGCACCACTGCAGGGCCGCTTCAACCTGAACGCCTTCTTTCTCGGCGTTCACATAGATGATATCGGCATGAAGCGGATCCTTTTCCGCATTCATGTACTCGACGTATTCCTTGATCCCGCCTTCGTAGAGGTAGATCTCTTCGTGGGGCTCACCATCGGCCCCGCGGGCGCTGGCCCGGTCATCCCGGAAGACAATTTTGACCCCACCATTGAGGTAGGCGAGCTCCCTCAGGCGCGAGGACAGGGTTTGGAAATCGAAGGCAATACCGGTCGAGAAAATCTCAATATCCGGCTTAAAGCAAATGGACGTCCCCGTGCGGCCCTTCTCAGCCGGGGCCGATTCCAAAATGCCAATCGGCGCCCCGCGCTCAAACCGCTGGGTGTGGATCTGGTCTTGGCGATGCACCGTGACCTCCACCCACTCACTGAGGGCGTTGACCACGGACACACCAACCCCGTGCAGGCCACCGGAAACCTTGTAGCCACCGGCGCCAAACTTGCCACCGGCGTGGAGCACGGTGAGCACCGTTTCCAGGGCGCTCTTGCCGGTGCGGGGGTGAATATCGGTGGGAATGCCCCGGCCGTTGTCGGTGACCGCGCAGGAGCCATCGTCGTTGAGCACGACCAAGATCTGGTCGCAGTGGCCCGCCAGCGCTTCGTCAACGGAGTTGTCGACCACCTCGTACACCAAGTGGTGCAGACCCCGGGGACCGGTGGTGCCGATGTACATCCCCGGGCGCTTGCGAACGGGCTCCAGCCCTTCGAGAACCTGGATCTGCTCGGCGCCGTAGGCGGCCTGAACCTTGCTAGACGATTGGGTTTCGGGACTCATGCAGGAAGAAATCCCCAGAGGATCAGCACAGGTGGTTTCATCACTGGCGAGCTAGGCACAGGAGGGTGAAATCCCGGGGCGAGAATGGCGAGAGTGGTTGAAAAACCCGTTCTCCAAAGGGCAATTTACCACCGAGAACCGGTGAGCGCATTGCTTGCCATTGTGGCCGGAATGGACCAGCCCCAACCCCTCACGATCGTGCTGCTCGGGCCGACCGCCAGCGGCAAAACGGCCCTGGCGATCGAACTGGCCAAGGCCCTCGACCTGGCGGTGCTGAACGTGGATTCACGCCAGCTGTACCTGCATATGGACGTGGGCACCGCCAAGCCAAGCCCGGCCCAGCGGGCCGAGGTGCGCCACGAACTGCTCGATCTACGCGAACCCAACAACCCGATCAACCTGCAGGAATTCAGGGCCATCGCCGAACCCGCCATCGCAGCGGAACACCAACGGCGCGGCATGGCGCTGCTGGCCGGCGGCAGCGGCCTCTACATCAAGGGGCTCACCCAAGGCATGCAACCGCCAGCCGTACCGCCCCAGCCAAGCCTCCGAGCCCAGCTGGAGGCCCTAGGCCAGGCCACCTGCCACCAATTGCTGGCCCAAGCCGACCCCATCGCCGCCAACCGGATCGGCGCCGCCGATTCCGTGCGCTCCCAGCGGGCCCTGGAGGTGATCTATGCCACGGGCCAAAGCCTCACCAGCCAGCAGCGCCTCAGCCCGCCGCCATGGCGGGTTGTTGAGCTCGGCCTCAATCCCAGCAATGGGCGCCAGCGGATCACCGAACGCACCCAGGCCCTCTACCGCGATGGCCTGATCGCCGAAACCCAGGCCCTGATCGAGCGCTATGGCGCCGATCTACCGCTACTCAACACGATTGGCTATGGCGAAGCCAAGCAAGTCCTGGCAGGCGATCTCAGCGAACAAACCGCCATCGACATCACCACCCAACGCACCTGTCAATTCGCCAAACGCCAGCGCACCTGGTTTCGCCGCCAGCACCAACCCATTTGGATTGGGGGCTCAGATCCGGACCAGCAGTGCGCCCAATGCATGCAAGAGTTAGCGCGCGTTCTAGGGTGAAGCGTTGCCAATCGGCGCAACCAGCCAACCTTCGCCCCCCTGAATGCCTCCTCGTCCCCGTTTTGACCGCCGGGCTCCCGTGCGGGAGCTGCCCAACATCAACGACCGGATCAGCTACCCCAACCTGCGGGTGGTCGATGCCGACGGCAGCCAACTAGGGGTGATCACGCGGGAAGCCGCTCTTGAGGTGGCCAAAGATCGGGAACTGGATTTGGTGCTGGTGAGCGAAAAAGCCGATCCACCGGTCTGCCGGATCATGGATTACGGCAAGTACAAATTTGAGCAGGAAAAGAAGGCCAAAGAGGCCAAAAAGAAGTCGCACCAAACGGAGGTGAAGGAAGTCAAGATGCGCTACAAGATCGATTCCCACGACTACCAGGTGCGGATTGGTCAGGCCGTTCGCTTCCTCAAGGACGGCGACAAGGTGAAGTGCACCGTGATCTTCCGCGGCCGGGAAATCCAGCACACGGCCCTAGCCGAAGTGCTGCTGATGCGGATGGCCAAGGACCTCGAAGAGAACGCCGACATCCAGCAGCATCCCAAGCGGGAAGGCCGCAATATGATCATGTTCTTGAGCCCCCGTAAGGCGGCTTCGCCCAAGGGTGCCGCCAAGGAGACTGCGGCTTAAAGGCTTTTTTCAAACAGGGCAAGCATCTCGTGCCAGCCCAGGGCGGCAGCTTCGGCGTTGTAGTCGGAGCGGGCATCACAGAGAAAACCGTGGCCAGCCCCGGGGGCCACCAGCAGGCGCCGTTCCAGGGGAGCGCCTGGCTGGTCTTGCCTGGCTAATCGATCTGCCGACAAGGCTGCAGCGATCGCCTGCTGCTCCTCGAGGGGCATCAAGGGATCCTGCTCGCCGCACACGCAGAGGAGATGGCCCTGGATCTGGGGCAGCACCGCCAGGGTGGGCTCCCCGCCCCCGGGGCGAAAGCTGGACACCCTGGCCCCATAGAAGGCACAGGTGGCGCGCACCGCCGGCAAGGTGGCGGCCAGCAGCGCCAAGTGGCCACCAAAGCAAAAACCCACACAGCCGATCTCCTGGCCCAGTTGCTGGCCTTGCAACCAGGTGATGGCCCGCTGGGCATCGGCCAAGAAGGTTTCGGCGGTTACCGCATCCCGGTGCTCCCGCCCGGCGGCCAGCCCGGCTGGGTCGTAGCCCATGTGCAGCCCTGGAGCCGTGCGCTCGAAGATCGGCATCGCCAAGGCCGCGTAGCCCTCGCCGGCCAAACGGTCGGCCACGCTGCGCACCCAACCGTTGAGCCCAAACACCTCGGGGAACACCAGCACGGCACCGCGCAGCCCCTGCTCGGGCACGGACCACCAGCAGCGCAGCAGGGGCTGTTCACTGTCCTTGCCAGGAGCCGGTGGAATCTCAATCCATTGGGAGCGGATGGCCAAGCGCGCGGGGCAGGTCAAACCATTGTGAAAGCGCGGCCTTATGCCAACCGGGCAATTGTCACCAAGCCCGATGCTCCGTAAGGTGGCCACCAGCCCATCTGGCCCACCCCGGCGTGCGATTCCACATCCAGCAGGAAAGCGACATTCCGGCGTCAACCCAGCTGTACAACCAAATTTGCTTCGCGATCGCTGCCCGGCATTACCCCCCAGGCCACCGCTTACCCAGTACGCGGCAGCTGGCCATGCAAACCGGCCTGCACCGCAACACGATCAGCAAGGTGTACAGGCAGCTGGAAACCGATGGGGTGGTGGAAGCCATGGCCGGATCGGGCATCTACGTGCGCGACCAGCAGAAACCCCGGGAACTCAAGGCGCCACCGGGGCCCCGTAGCCGGGCCCTGCCAGACATCGACCGCGACGTGCGCCAAGGCATCGATGGCCTGCTCAATGCCGGCTGCACCCTGCAACAGGCCCGCGACCTGTTCACCCGGGAAATCGATTGGCGCCTGCGCTGCGGCGCCCGGGTTTTGGTGAGCACCCCAAAAGAAGACATCGGCGCCTCCCTGCTGATTGCAGAAGAACTGAGCCCCAACCTCGAAGTACCCGTGGAGGTGGTGCCCATGGAGGAGCTCGAAGCGGTGCTGACGGCCTCCAACAACGGCACGGTGGTGACCAGCCGCTACTTCCTGCAACCGGTGGAAGAGATCGCCAAACGCCACGGGGTTCGGGCGGTGCCGGTGGATCTCAATGACTTCCGCCAGGAACTGGAGATCCTTAAGGAACTGCGCCAGGGCAGCTGCGTGGGGCTGGTGAGCATCAGCCCGGGGATCCTGCGGGCAGCGGAGGTGATCCTGCACAGCATGCGGGGCAGCGAACTGCTGGTGATGACCGCCAACCCCGACGTGGGCAGCCGCCTGCTGGCGCTACTGCGCGCATCCAGCCACGTGTTGTGCGACAAGCCGAGCCTGGCCTTGGTGGAGCAAAGCCTGCGCCAAAACAGGAGCCAATTGATGCGCATGCCAGCCGTGCACTGCGCCCAGAGTTACCTCGGGGCCGCCACGATCGATGCCCTCCGCAAGGAGATTGGCCTGCTGGGAGCCTGACAACGTGCTGAGAGCGATTCGGGCCGATTTGGCCATCATTCGCGAACGGGATCCGGCCGCCCGGGGCTTGCTGGAAATCCTTCTCTGCTACCCCGGCTTCCACGCCCTGGTGCTGCACCGCTTCAGCCACCGGCTTTGGGCGCTGGGCATGCCGCTAGTGCCGCGGCTGATGAGCCAAGCGGCGCGCCTGTTCACCGGTGTGGAAATTCACCCGGGTGCCCGCATCGGCAAGGGGGTGTTCATCGACCACGGCATGGGCGTGGTGATTGGTGAAACCGCCGTGATCGGCGACCTCTGCCTGCTCTACCAAGGCGTGACCCTCGGGGGCACGGGGAAACAGGTGGGCAAGCGCCATCCCACCTTGATGGAGAACGTGGTGGTGGGAGCCGGCGCCAAGGTGCTGGGGGCAATCAGCGTGGGCGCCAACACCCGAATCGGGGCCGGCTCGGTGCTGGTGCGGGATGTGGGCCCCGACAGCACGGTGGTGGGCATCCCCGGCCGGGTGATTCACCAATCCGGGGTGCGCATCGACCCGCTGGCCCACTCGGCCCTTCCGGATGCGGAAGCCCGGGTGATCCGCAACCTGATGGAGAGGATCGACAGCCTCGAAACCGAACTCGCCCGCACCCAAGCCTGCCTGAGGGATCTGGCCGCCGGCAAACCGATCAGCGAAACCTGCCGCGGTGAATCCCAAAACCTGAAAGATCGCGAAATCCTGGAGTTCCTGGGGGACAACCCTGGGTCAAGCCATGGCTGAGCAAAGAATGCTCAGCCGAATCAAGAATCCCTAGCTAAGTACGGCAGCCTCAGGCTCAGCATCCATCCGGGGCTGGAACATGAACATCGAATAGATCACGTTGCGCCGCATCTGGGTCATCATCTCGAGGAACATGTCATAGCCCTCATTCTTGTATTCAATCAGGGGATCCTTCTGGCCGTAGCCGCGCAGACCCACGGATTCGCGCAACGCCTCCATTGACTGCAGGTGCTCCCGCCAGAGGGTATCGATTTGCTGAAGGATGAAATACCGCTCCGCTTCCCGCATTAAGCCCGGCCGCTGCTGGTCAACCTGGCCCTCCTTGATGTCGTAGGCATTGCGCATCTGCTCTTGCAGAAACGCCTTGAGCTCCTCCATCTGCAGGCCCTGGAGTTGATCGGGGGAGAGGTCTTCCAGGAGATAGATAAATTCCTTCACCTTGCCAAGAAGATTGGCCAAATCCCACTCTTCAGGGGGCAGATCGGGATTCACATAGGCCTCGACGATGTCGACGATTGTTCGCTCGCCATAGCCAATCACCTGCTGCTTCAGCTCCCGGCCCTCCAGCACCCGCCGGCGCTCCACATAGACGGCCTTGCGCTGGTTGTTCATCACTTCGTCGTACTCAAACACCTGCTTACGGATGTCGTAGTAGTAGGTCTCCACCTTTTTCTGGGCCCCTTCCAAAGAACGGGTGAGCATGCCGGATTCGATCGGCATGTCCTCTTCCACCCGAAAGGCATTCATCAGCCCTGCCACGCGCTCGCCACCAAAAATGCGCAACAGGTTGTCTTCCAGCGACAGGAAGAAGCGGGTGCTGCCAGGGTCACCCTGGCGGCCCGCCCGGCCCCGCAGCTGGTTGTCCACCCGGCGGGATTCATGGCGCTCGGTGCCGATCACATGCAGGCCGCCGGTGTCGCGCACCCGACCGTCCTCCTGGGTCACCACCACTTCGTACTCCGCCTTCACCTTGGCAATGCAATCGCGCAGGGCCTGGATCTGGGGGTCGTCGGTGGGGGCCTTTTCGGCTGCCTGGGCGATGCGATCTTCCAGCTCCAGCACCGTGAGGGCCCGATCGCCCCAGGCCTTCACCAGATCCTTGGCCAGGTGGGCCAAGGCAGCATCGGCATCGGCTGAGAGGGCACAGGGGTAGAGGGCCCCAATGGCTCGGGCCTCACTGGGGGCCTTGAAGGCTGCAGCTGCAGAGGCATCAGCTCCATTGGCGCCATTGGCGCCAGCAGAAAAACCGCCGCCCCCTTCGCTGGAACGCTGCAAGGGAATGGGCGGCTTGTGGCCCTCTTCCGGGCGCACCAGCTGGGGCAAAAGCACCTCGCGCAACTTGAGCCGCGCCATGTAATCGCTGTTGCCGCCAAGGATGATGTCGGTGCCGCGGCCCGCCATGTTGGTGGCGATGGTGACCGCACCGGCCCGGCCGGCCTGGGCCACGATCTCAGCTTCCCGCTCCACGTTTTCCGGCTTGGCGTTGAGCAGGTTGTGGGGGATTTGCTGCTCGGCCAAAAGGGCTGAGAGAAGCTCGGATTTCTCCACGCTGGTGGTACCCACCAGCACCGGCCGGCCTTCCTTGTGAATGGCGGCCGTTTCATTGGCCACGGCCTGCCATTTGGCCGGCTCGGTTTTGTAAACCTGGTCGGTCCAATCGGAGCGGGAGCGCACCCGGTTGGTGGGCACGATCGTGACCTCGAGTTTGTAGGTCTTCTCGAATTCGACCTCCTCGGTTTTGGCCGTGCCGGTCATGCCCGCCAGGCGCGGATAGAGCAGGAAGAAGTTTTGATAGGTGATTGAAGCCAGGGTTTGGGTTTCGGGCTGGATCGCCAACTCTTCCTTGGCTTCAATGGCCTGGTGCTGGCCATCACTCCAGCGGCGACCAGGCATCACCCGGCCGGTGAATTCATCCACGATCACCGCATCAGTGCCGCGCACGATGTAGTTGACATCCTTGATGAACAGCTCCTTGGCCTTGAGGGCATTGTTGATGTAGTGGGCCCAGGGATCTTCTGGATTGAACAAATCGGCCACACCCAGCATCTGCTCGGCCTTGCCATAGCCCTCATCGGTGAGGGTCACATTGCGCTGCTTCTCATCAACTTCGTAGTCGCCCTCGGGGTCAATGCCGTCTTTGCCCATCTCGTCGGCGCGTTCCAGCTGCGCTGCCACTTCCGCTGCCCGGCGGTACTTCTCCTGGGGCCGCTCCACCTGGCCTGAAATGATTAAGGGCGTGCGCGCTTCATCAATCAGGATGGAATCCACCTCGTCGATCACGCAGAAGTAGGGATCGCGCTGCACCACCTCAGCGATGTCATTCGCCATGTTGTCGCGCAGGTAATCGAAGCCCAGCTCGGAGTTGGTGGCGTAGGTGATGTCGCAGCCGTAATTGCGACGCCGCTCCGGCGGAGACATGTCCTGCTGGATCAGGCCCACCGAGAGGCCCAAAAAGCGATGCACCTGGCCCATCCACTCGGCATCACGCCGGGCCAGGTAGTCGTTCACCGTGACCACGTGCACGCCCCGGCCCGTGAGGGCATTGAGGTAGGCCGGCAGGGTGGCCACCAAAGTTTTGCCCTCGCCTGTCTTCATCTCGGCGATCTGGCCCTCGTGTAGCACCATGCCGCCGATCAGCTGCACATCGAAGTGGCGCATGCCCAGCACCCGCTTGCCGGCTTCGCGCACCACGGCAAAGGCCTGGGGCAGCAACTCATCAAGCAGGGCCTTTTCGCGGGTAGCGATCGCCGTGGTACTGCCGCCCGCTGCGGCGCCATTCGCCAGCTTCTGGCGAAATTCACTGGTGAGCCCGCGCAGCTCGTCATCGCTGAGGGGAGCGATCTCCTCCTCCAGCAGGTTGATGTCGGAGACCAGGGGCTGGTAGCGCTTCAGCTTGCGGGCATTGGGATCACCCAGCAGCAGCTTGAGCATGGGAAAACGGCCTACCAAACCTGT
>CAMDSS010000040.1 GCA_945907085.1 Cyanobium sp. NIES-981
GGCTGCCTGCTGGTCACCCTCGCCACCAAGGCCAATGCCCAAACCGTGGTGTTCGGTGCCGTGGCCATCCTGGCCCTCGGCACCGGCTTGGTGACCCCATGCCTGCGCAGCCTCGTCTCCCGGCGCCTCGATGACAGCGGCCAAGGGGCAGCCCTGGGCAGCCTGCAGGGCTTGCAAAGCGCCGGCAGCTTCATCGGCCCCCCCGTGGCGGGCCTCGCCTACGACACCATCGGCAGCAGTAGCCCCTTTTGGCTCGGCATCAGCCTGCTCGCAGGCGTTGCCGTTTTGGTGGCGGGCGGCCTGCCCGGTCAAGTACCCCCAACACCAAAGATCGAAGGCTGAGGTTGCTACCTTCACCTTTATGGCCGATGCCAACGCTGCACCGCTCGTGGATCCCGAGCTCTATATCAACCGGGAGTTGAGCTGGGTCGCCTTCAACTACCGGGTCCTGGCGCAAGCGCTCAACGAACACACCCCCTTGCTGGAGCAGGCGAAGTTCAGCGCCATCTTCAGTAACAACCTTGACGAATTCTTCATGGTGAGGGTGGCCTCCCTGAAGTCCCAGGTGGATGCCGGCATCACCACCCTCAGCGACGACGGCCATACCCCCCAACAACAAATTGAGGCCATCCAGGCCGCCTTGCCCAAGCTGCTCGAGATGCAGCAGCAGCATTACCGCCACTCACTCAAAACCCACCTCTCCGAGTACGGCGTCAACCTGACCGACTACGCCAACCTCAACGCCAAGCAGCGCAACTGGGTCAACGATTACTTCCGCTCGGCCATCTTTCCGGTGCTGACGCCCCTGGCGGTGGATCCATCCCATCCCTTCCCGTTTGTCAGCAACCTCAGCCTCAACGTGGCGGCCCTGATCCGGGATCCAGAAACCGGCCAGCAGGAATTTGCCCGGGTCAAGGTGCCGCAAAAAATCCTGCCGCGCTTCGTCAAAATCCCCGCCGACCTCAGCGGCAGCCAACCCCCACCGGTCTTCACCGCCGTGCCCCTGGAACAGGTGGTGGCCTTCAACCTGGGCTTGCTCTTCCCAGGCATGGAGGTGGAGGGCCATTATTTCTTCCGCGTGACACGGGATGCGGATCTCGAGCTCCGTGAACTGGAGGCCGATGACCTCATGGAGGCCTTGGAGGAGGGGCTGCGCAAACGCCGCCGGGGCGGAGAAGTGGTGCGGCTGGAGGTCGCCAACGAAATGCCCGAGTCGGTGATGCAAGTCCTGATGGAGGGCATGTCGGTGGAACCGGAAGACGTGTACCGCATCAATGGCCCCCTCGGTCTCGATGACCTGATGGAGTTGATGGCCTTGCCTGTGCCCAGCCTCAAGGCCAAGCCCCACAAGGGCCGCACCCCCCCTGCCCTGGCCCGCACCCAAAAAAGCAAGCTGGAAGATGGCTCCCTCAAAAGCGAGGAATTCGAGAGCATCTTCTCGGTGATCCGCCGGGGGGATGTGCTCCTGCAGCACCCCTACGACCTCTTCTCCACCTCCGTTGAGGAATTCCTCAACCAGGCGGCCGATGACCCGGCGGTGCTCGCCATCAAGATGACGCTCTACCGCACCTCCAGCAATTCGCCGATCGTGGCGGCCCTGATTCGGGCGGCCGAAAACGGCAAGCAGGTGATGGCCTTGGTGGAGCTCAAGGCCCGCTTTGATGAAGACAACAACATCCAGTGGGCCAAGCAACTGGAAAGTTCTGGCGTCCATGTGGTTTACGGCGTCTTGGGTCTGAAAACCCACACGAAAATCCTGCTGGTGGTCCGCAAGGAAAAGGAGCGTCTCAACAGCTACGTGCATATCGGCACTGGCAACTACAACTCCAAAACCTCACGGCTCTACACAGACCTGGGCCTGCTGACCGCCAACCCGGACTTCGGCGCCGACCTGGTGGAGCTGTTCAATTACCTCACCGGCTTTTCAAAGCAACAGAGCTTCCGCAAATTGCTGGTGGCACCGGTCACCCTGCGCAGCCGCATGCAAGACCTCATCCGCCGGGAAATCGCGCATGCCCAGGCGGGTGATGGGGGCCACATCAGGGCAAAAATGAATGCCCTCACCGATCCAAGCCTCATTGCCCTGCTCTACGAAGCCTCCCAGGCAGGCGTGCACATTGAACTGATCGTGCGGGGCATGTGCAGCCTGCGCCCTGGCATCGAAGGCATTAGCGACCACATCCAAGTGGTGAGTGTGATTGGCCAGTTCCTCGAACATTCACGCCTGTTCTGGTTCGCCAATGGCGGCAACCCAGAGCTGTTCTTCGGTAGCGCCGATTGGATGGCCCGCAACCTGGATCGACGCGTCGAAGCCGTGGCCCCAATCGAAGACCCAAAGCTAAGAAGCCAACTGGAAGAGCTTCTCAACCTCTATCTACAAGACACCGGGGCCTGGCATATGGCCTCCGATGGCAGCTTCCACCAACAACAATTGGAAGGGGAAAACCAGTTCGTGCAACAGGCTCTGATCAAGCGATGGCGGGGCGGCCTAATGCCCCAAAGCTGAAGACTCGGCCGAGGCCAACACTCAGGCAGTCAATCTGCAGCATCGGTTGACACCGTTAGCGATGCAGGAAGTCTTCCAATTCATAACCTTCCATCGCAAGGTGTAGTGCTACATTAAAGACAAATCAATTCGGAGCTAGGGTGTGGGGACGCCTTTGCATTCCGTTTCTGACCCTGGTCTACCCAAGGTCAAGAAACCGGGACCATCGTTGATGGCTCTTGATGGTTCTGCAAAACCATCAACCAAGCCTTCAGCCAAGCCAACAGGACCGCGCCAGGGTGGTCGCCTTAGCGCTGATTCGATTGGCTGGTATTTGAGCACCATTGGACGGGTGCCCCTGCTGACAGCCGCCGAAGAAATTGAGCTTGCCCACCATGTGCAAGCCGGCAAACGTTTGCTCGACGTTGACGCCGCAGAGCGCACCCCCAAGCACAAACGCCAACTGCGCATGGCCCAACGGGCCCGGGACCGCATGATGGCCGCCAACCTGCGCCTCGTTGTCAGCGTGGCGAAGAAATATCAAAACCAAGGTCTCGAATTACTCGATCTGGTTCAAGAAGGAGCCATCGGCCTCGAGCGGGCTGTCGACAAATTTGACCCCGCCATGGGCTACAAGTTTTCGACCTATGCCTATTGGTGGATTCGCCAAGGCATGACCCGGGCCATCGACAACAGCGCTCGCACCATTCGCCTGCCCATTCACATCAGTGAAAAGCTGTCGAAGATGCGACGCATCAGCCGCGAGTTGTCCCACCGTCTGGGCCGCCAACCCAACCGGCTGGAGCTGTCCCACGCCATGGACATGCAGCCCGAGGAGCTCGAGGAACTCATCACCCAAAGCGCCCCCTGCGCATCCCTCGATGCCCACGCCCGCGGCGACGAAGACCGCAGCACCCTGGGCGAGTTGATTGCTGACCCGGCCAGCAACCAGCACATGGACTCCATGGACCGGCACCTGCAAAAGGAGCACCTGGGCGCCTGGATGGCCCAGCTCAATGAGCGGGAACAAAAGATCATCAAGCTGCGCTTTGGCCTTGAGGGCGCCGAACCCCTGACCCTCGCCGAGATCGGCCGCCTGATCAACGTGTCCCGCGAGCGGGTGCGCCAGCTGGAATCCAAGGCCATCATGAAATTGCGCCTGATGAGCAACGTCCAACAGGCCGCTTAAGCAAGCGGGCATCGCCATGCCGATGGCCTGGTGGCCCCAACAACTTCTGGGCGCGGCGGCGGTAGCGGCCTGGCTGGTCCTTTTGGCTGGCTTGGCCGTCAAGGTGCGTCAGCGCTGGAACGGCCAACGGGAATGGAGCCGCAAGCTCGTGCACATCGGCACCGGCGTGGTGGTGCTGATCGCCTGGGGTTGTGGCATTGATCGGCTGGTGGCCATCCCCGCAGCGGGCACCATCACCCTGTTGGCAGCGCTCAACCACCGGCTGCGCATCCTGCCAGCGGTTGAGGATGTGGGCCGCCCCAGCTACGGCACCGTGGCCTACGGGGCCTCGATTACGGCCCTGTTGACCCTGGATTGGCCGCAGCAACCTGCGGTGGTGGCCGCTGGGGTGCTGGTGATGGCCCTGGGCGATGGCCTCGCCGGGTTAATCGGCCCCCTGGTGAAATCGCCCAGTTGGTCGGTGATGGGGCAGCGCAAATCCGTGGTTGGCACCGGCGCCATGGCGGCGGGCAGCCTGGGAGCCCTGCTGCTCGTGCAGCATCTGGCCCAGGTCCAAGGCCTGCCCAGCCCTGCCCTGCCGGCCCTGCTCGCCACGGCCGCCATCGCCACCGCCCTCGAGCAAGTGGCGCTCCTCGGCATCGACAACTTGACCGTGCCAATCACCACCGGATGGCTCTGGCAGCTGTGGAGTTCAGGCTCCTAAACGGAGACGGCCCCCCTGGCATCGCGCACCGCCTGGGCTAACTGCTCCAGAACGGCGGCTGTGGTGGCCAGATCAATGCAAGCGTCGGTGACGCTCTGGCCATAGGTGAGCTGGGAGCGATCGGCCTGGATCGCCTGGTTACCAGCCACCAGATGGCTTTCCAGCATCACGCCCATCACATGGGTGGAGCCGGAACGCAGTTGCTCGGCCACCTGCTGGGCCACCTCCCCCTGGCGGCGGTAGTCCTTGTTGGAGTTGCCATGGCTGCAATCCACCATCAGGCGCCCTGGCAACCCGGCCTTGGCCAATTGGGCCGCCGCCTCGGCCACGGCCTCGGGGTGGTAGTTGGTGCCTCCCTTGCCGCCCCGCAGCACCAGGTGGCCATCGGGGTTGCCCGTGGTGGTCACAATGGCCGCCTGGCCCTCGCCATTGATGCCGAGGAAATGGTGGGGCCTTGCTGCGGCCTCCATGGCATTGATGGCTGTGATCGCACTGCCATCGGTGCCGTTCTTGAAGCCAATCGGCATCGAGAGGCCGGAGGCCATCTCCCGGTGGGTTTGGCTCTCGGTGGTGCGGGCGCCAATGGCGGTCCAGCTGATCAAATCAGCGATGTATTGGGGCACCACCGGATCGAGCAGCTCAGTGGCCGCTGGCAATCCCAATTCGGCCAGGTGCAGCAACAGGCCCCGAGCCAGGCGGAGGCCGGTGTTGATGTCGTAGCTGCCATCGAGGTGGGGGTCGTTGATCAACCCCTTCCAGCCCACGGTGGTCCGGGGCTTCTCGAAGTAGACCCGCATCACCACTTCCAGCTCCTCCCCATAGAGGGCCTGGGATTGGGCGATCGCAGTGGCGTACTCCTTGGCCGCCTCCACGTCGTGGACGGAGCAGGGGCCCACGATCACCAGCAGGCGCGAATCCTGGCCATGCAGGATCGCCTGAATGCGCTGGCGGGCCTGCTGCACGGTGGCGGCTGCGCGATCCCCCAGGGGCAGTTCGCGGTGCAACAGGGCGGGCGCCACCAGGGGCCGGGTTTCCACCACATGGAGATCGGACGTGGCGGAATTCATGGCCTGGGGCTAGCGGTGCTGCTGCGCAAGAGCAATTCCACCCTAATCAGCAGGCACCACGGGGCCCTTGGGGGGCTTTTGCAGCCATGCACACCAATGGGGGGCTTGGCGACAAAGAAGAATGGATTCAACGCCCGCACTGCGGGGCCCACCCTGCTGTCTTTGGCCATGTCTGCAGCCGCTTTTCTTGCCAGCTACCGCCAAGCGGCCCTGGAGCGAGAGGCCCTAGGGGTTCCCGCCTTGCCCCTCAGCGCCGAGCAAGCCCAGGCCCTCACGGAACTGCTGGAGCAGCCCCCCGCTGGCGAAGCAAGCTTTCTGCTGCACCTGCTCTCGGAGCGGATCCCCCCCGGGGTGGATGAGGCGGCCTATGTCAAAGCCGGCTGGTTGGCTGGGGTGGCCAAGGGCAGTGCCACCAGCCCCCTGCTGGGTCCGATCGAGGCGGTAAAACTGCTGGCCACCATGATCGGTGGCTACAACGTGGGCGCCCTGATCGAGCTGCTGGAGAGCACCGATCCCGCCATCGCCAGCGAGGCCGCCGCCGGCCTGAGCCGCACCCTCCTGGTGTACGACTCCTACAGCGATGTTTTGGCCCTGGCCGAAACCAACCCCTACGCCAAGCAGGTGGTGGAGAGCTGGGCTGCCGGCGCATGGTTCACCGCAAAGCCAGAGCTGCCCGCCGAGATCACCGTGACGGTGTTCAAGGTGGAAGGCGAAACCAACACCGACGACCTCTCCCCCGCCACCCACGCCACCACCCGGCCCGACATCCCCCTGCACGCCACGGCGATGCTGGAAACCCGCATGCCCGGGGGGCTCAAGCTGATCGCTGAACTCAAAACCAAAGGCCATCCCGTGGCCTACGTGGGCGATGTGGTGGGCACCGGCAGCTCCCGCAAATCGGCCATTAACTCGGTGCTCTGGCACACCGGCACCGACATCCCCCACGTGCCGAACAAGCGCAGTGGCGGCGTGGTGATCGGCGGCAAAATCGCGCCAATCTTTTTCAACACCGCCGAAGACTCCGGCGCCCTGCCAATTGAGTGCGATGTGAGCGCCCTCCAATCGGGAGATGTGATCACGATTCGGCCCTTTGCCGGCACGGTGGAGCGCGCCGCCGGGGAAGCGGGGGCCGGTGAGATCGTGGCCCGTTTTGAGCTCAAGCCCAGCACCATCACCGATGAGGTGCGCGCCGGTGGCCGCATCCCCCTGCTGATTGGCCGCTCCCTCACCGACAAGGTGCGCGGCCAGCTGGGGCTACCAGCGAGTGAGCTGTTCATCCGTCCCAGCGCCCCCGCCGAGTCGGGCAATGGCTTCACCCTGGCCCAAAAGATGGTGGGCAAGGCCTGTGGCCTACCCGGCGTGCGGCCCGGCACCAGCTGCGAACCGCTGATGACCACCGTGGGCTCCCAGGACACCACCGGGCCCATGACCCGCGACGAGATGAAGGAGCTGGCCTGCCTGGGCTTCTCCGCCGATCTGGTGATGCAGAGCTTCTGCCACACCGCCGCCTATCCCAAACCCGTCGACCTCAAAACCCACGCCGAACTGCCCGACTTCATGAGTTCCAGGGGCGGCGTTTCCCTGCGCCCCGGCGACGGCATCATCCACAGCTGGCTGAATCGCATGCTCCTGCCGGACACCGTTGGCACCGGCGGTGACAGCCACACCCGCTTCCCCTTGGGCATCTCGTTCCCCGCTGGCTCGGGGCTCGTGGCCTTTGCCGCCGCCATCGGCGCCATGCCCCTCGACATGCCGGAATCGGTGCTGGTGAAGTTCACGGGCTCCCTGCAACCCGGCGTCACCCTGCGCGATGTGGTGAACGCGATTCCCTACGTGGCGATCCAACAGGGTCTGCTCACGGTGGAAAAGGCCGGCAAGAAAAATGTGTTTTCCGGCCGAATCATGGAGATCGAAGGGCTGCCCGATCTCAAGCTCGAGCAAGCCTTTGAGCTCACCGATGCCACGGCAGAGCGCTCCTGCGCCGGCAGCACGATCAAGCTCTCGGTGGACACGGTGGCCGAATACTTGCGCAGCAATGTGGCGCTGCTCAAAAACATGATTGCCCGCGGCTACAGCGACCCGCGCACCCTCGCGCGCCGCATCAAGGCCATGGAGGCCTGGCTTGCCAATCCGGTGCTGCTGGAGGCCGATGCCGATGCGGAGTACGCAGCCGTGATCGAGATCAATCTCGATGACATCTCCGAACCGATCCTGGCCTGTCCCAACGATCCCGACAACGTCAAGCTGCTTTCAGAGGTGGCCGGCAACAGGGTGGATGAGGTGTTCATCGGCTCCTGCATGACCAACATCGGCCACTACCGCGCCGCCGCCAAGGTGCTGGAGGGCCAGGGTCAAAATGCTGCCCGCCTATGGGTCTGCCCCCCCACCCGCATGGATGAGGAGATGCTCCAGCAGGAGGGCTATTACGCCATCTTCGAAGCAGCCGGCAGTCGCATGGAGATGCCCGGCTGTTCGCTCTGCATGGGCAACCAGGCCCGGGTGGACGACAACACCACCGTGTTCTCCACTAGCACCCGCAACTTCAACAACCGCCTGGGCAATGGCGCCCAGGTGTACCTGGGCAGCGCCGAGCTGGCCGCTGTTTGCGCCCAGGTGGGCGGCATCCCCACCAAGGAGCAATACCTGGCGATTGCCGCTGAAAAGCTCGACCCCAACGGCGCCGAGCTGTACCGCTACCTCAACTTCGACCAGCTCGCGGGCTTCGAAGACGCGGGCCGGGTGGTGAGCACCGAAGATGGGGCCAAGGTGTTGGCGAGTGTCTAACTGAACCAGGAAACCCTGCTGTTTGAGCCTGCCGCTCCCCAGGCCGGAGCCCTGAGGGCGGTGCTGGCCTTTCCCAGCACCTACACGGTGGGGATCACCAGCCTGGGCTATCAGGTGGTGTGGGCCACCTTGGCCCAGCGCTCCGATGTGGACGTGCGGCGCCTGTTCACCGACCAGGGCGATCCACCCCATGGCGGTGGGCGCGGCCGGGGGCCCAATCTCGACCTGTTTGGCCTCTCCCTGAGCTGGGAGCTCGATGGTCCGGTGCTGTTGGATCTGCTCGAGCAGCAGCGCATCCCCATTTGGGGAAGCGAGCGCGGCGACAACGACCCGATCGTGTTTGGCGGAGGGCCTGTGCTCACCGCCAACCCGGAACCCCTGGCCCCCTTTTTGGATGTGGTGCTGCTGGGCGATGGCGAGCTGTTGCTGCCGGCCTTCCTCGATGCCCTGCAAGAACACCGCACGGCGCCGCGCCAGGAGCGCCTGCGGCGCTTGGCCCAGGTGCCGGGGGTGTACGTGCCATCGCTCTACGCCCCCCGCTACGGCTCCGATGGCCAACTGCTGGCCACAGAGCCCACGGAGGCAGGGATCCCGGCCACGGTGGCCAAACAAACCTGGCGGGGCAACACCCTCAGCCACTCCACCGTGATCACGCCCGAGGCCGCCTGGCCCTCCATCCACATGGTGGAGGTGGTGCGCAGCTGCCCGGAGCTGTGCCGCTTCTGCTTGGCCAGTTACCTCACCCTGCCCTTCCGCACTCCATCGCTGGATGACGGCCTCATCCCAGCGGTGGAGAAAGGGCTCACCGCCACCCAACGGCTCGGCCTGCTCGGTGCCTCGGTGACCCAACATCCCCAATTTGGCGATCTGCTGACCTGGCTCAACAACGACCGGTTTGACGGCACCCGGGTGAGCGTGAGTTCGGTGCGGGCCTCCACCGTGACGCCTGAGCTGGCTCAGATCCTGGCCAAACGGGGCAGCAAATCGCTCACGATCGCCATCGAAAGCGGCAGCGAACGGATGCGCCAGGTGGTGAACAAAAAACTGAGCACCGAGGAGATCTATGCGGCAGCTCGCTACGCCAAGGAAGGGGGCCTCACCGGCCTGAAGCTCTATGGCATGGCCGGCCTACCCACCGAAGAAGAGGCCGATGTGGAGGCCACCGCCGAGCTGCTGCTGGCCCTCAAAAAGGCCACCCCGGGCCTGCGGCTCTCCCTGGGCGTAAGCACTTTTGTGCCCAAGGCCCACACGCCCTTCCAATGGCAGGGGGTGCGGCCGGAAGCCGAAAAACGCTTGAAACTTCTAGGGAAACGGCTCAAGCCCAAGGGCATTGACTTGCGGCCAGAAAGCTATGGCTGGAGTGTGATCCAGGCGCTGCTGTCCCGCAGTGATCGCCGCTTGGCACCGGTGATCGCCGCCGCCAGGGGCAACCATGAATCGCTTGGGGGCTGGAAGAAGGCCTACCGCGAGGGGGTAGACCTCCCTGCCTGGGAGGAGGTGGTGCATGGCAGCTGGGAGCCCAGCCGCGTGCTGCCCTGGGAACACCTGGAAGGGCCCCTGCCCAAAAGCACCTTGGCCAAACACCAGAGCGAAGCCCTGGGCTGAAGTATTAGCCGAGCAATCGGATTAATGGGCAAGCAGAGGAGTCTGAACCGTTCGCATCACACTGCGAGAACCATTTTGAAAAGGTGCTTTTTAGTAATTTTGCAACATAATGAAGACAGAGACAAGCCTTAAATGAAAAACGGTTTCTTGCAGCAAGCAACACTCCTCCTGAAACGTCTACCCGGTTTCCTAAGGCATGTACTGCTTCACCCTGAAGTACATGTCACAGCTGCATCACCCAACGTGGTGCGCTTCCGCAATCTTGAAGCCCCCACCCGTGACGGCACGATCCTTCGACTTGATGCCTATCGGCCCAAGGGAGACTCCTCACCGCGCCCTGTCATTCTCAGTGCCCATCCATATGGAAAGGACAATCTGCCGGAACGCAAGGCAGGAATCTGGAAAATTTGTTCGCAATACCGAATGTTCCGGATGCCTGCCCCAGTCCACTTCTCGTCGTTCACTGGATGGGAAGCGCCAGATCCAGTGTGCTGGGTGAACGCCGGTTACGTGGTTGTGAATCTGGACCTGCGAGGCGCTGGCCAAAGCGATGGCTTGTGGAATCCACTCACAGTTCAGGAAGGGGAAGACGTCTATGACGTCATTGAATGGATTGCCCAGCAGCCCTGGTGCAACGGCCATGTGGGAATGCTAGGGGTGTCCTACCTCGCCATTTCTCAATACCAAGCTGCGGCCCTGAATCCACCCCATCTAAAGGCTATCTGCCCTTGGGAAGGCTTCAGCGATGTCTACCGCGACTTTACAAGGCCAGGAGGCATTCTGGAGAACGGGTTCCTCAAATTGTGGAGCTCCCTCAACGCAAAGATGAGTCGCACTGAGGTAGATCTCTTCGCACTATTCAGTGCACACCAACTAGATGACGAGACCTACAAAATACGTAGAGCTGCTTTAGAGGAGATAAGGGCACCGATGCTGGTTTGCGGCTCCTTCTCCGATCACTGTCTGCACAGCCGGGGATCTCTGGAGGCCTTTCGGCGGGTAGGCAGTCCGCAAAAGTGGCTGTGGACCCATCGGGGAGGCAAGTGGTCGAGTTTTTACAGCGCCGAAGCCTTCAGCGATCAGCTCGCGTTCTTTGATTACTTCCTCAAGGGAGCGAATAACGGTTGGGCATCACGTCCGGCTGTACGGCTCTGCACGGCTGACGGGGAGGCGCCAGGTCAAGAGCGGATCGAGCATCTGGAGTCTTTCCCACCCGTCGATGTCAAACCCACGAGCTACTGGCTAACAGCCCAGGGTCAGCTGAGTCAACAAGCCCCTGAGTCTTCAGCCACCTTGAGCTGGCCTGAAGCACAGTCCAACATCAGCTGGACGATCTCCTTTGCTCAAACCGTGACATTTAGTGGTCCGATGGAGCTGATGTTGAACCTCAAGGTGGATGCCGAAGATCTCGATCTGTTCGTAGCAGTCGGCAAGTGGCGAAACGGCAGAAGGGTTGGCTACGAGGGCTCGTTTGGATTCGATCAAGACTTCATCACTCATGGTCAATTGCGCTTAAGCCAGCGCGAAATTGATCCAGAGCGCAGTGCACCCTGTGCTCCCGTACTGCGCCACCAACAGCACTTACCCATCAAACAGGGAGAACTCTTACAAGTGCGCATTCCCCTTTTCTCCTCGTCAACTCGTTTCCATCCAGGTGAGATGCTCAAGCTGCAATTACATCGCCGCTGGTTCTTCCCCCGGCAACCCGTGAGCGGCCAATTCCCAGCCTCCTATGAACAATGCAACAAGCCTTGCACTGTAACCATCCAAACAGGTGGGCAAAACAGTTCTGCCCTGATTTGTCCTCAGAGATCCTGCTAGACGGACTGCCAAGGATGCTAAACAAAGTGACAATACTTGGTTACCCAAAGCTTTCTTAATCAAAAACAGCCG
>CAMDSS010000041.1 GCA_945907085.1 Cyanobium sp. NIES-981
CGCTTGACCCCCAGTTGATAGCCCACCTTTGGCAGGCGATAGAAGACCTGGGCGATCCGCTTGCCCCAGGCCATCGAATCGCCCCATTCGCGTTTCATTTGGGTGCTGTAGTCCTCCAGGGCCTTGGCATCCCCGCCCAGCCACCGCTCGAGGGCTGCGGCGGCGCGGCAGCCGCTGAGCAGGGCGGGCCTCAACCCTTCCGCTAGGAATGGATCGCATAGGGAGGCCGCATCGCCAACGGCCACGGCCCCTGCCGTTGGGCCGCTGCCATGGAGGGCATGGTGCCCATCCCAAATCCGCAGTTGGCCGGAGCGCCGCTGCCCAGCATCGGCGGCAAAGCCAAGGCTGGGGAGCAGTTGGGAGAGCACCGCATCGCTATCGGCGGCGTCTCGGCCAATAAAGGTGCCCACGCCAATGCTGTAGCCCCCTTCCCTCGGAAAGGCCCAGCAAAAGCCATGGCGGACCAAGCCAAATTCAAAGTAGGCCGTGTGTTTTTCGGCCACCGGGCCCTCCAGATCCACCGACACGGTGGAGGCAAATCGGGGTTTCGCGGGCCCCAGCCCCAGCTGCGCTGCCAACTGGGAGCCCGATCCATCGGCGATCACCACAGCCCGGCAGCGGTAGTCGCCGGCTTCACTCCGAACGCGCCAATGGCCACCCTCCCCAGGGCCGGCCTCGCGAGTGGCCGTAAGTACCGTGGTGCCTTCGACAACGGTGGCCCCCGCCGCCTTGGCGTGCTCGATCAGGTAGGCATCGAGCACGGAGCGACGAACGATCCAAAATGGGGCATCCCCCGCCAGGACCGCCGTGACGGGATCCTCCAAGCACCAGCTGAAGCGCACCTGTTCGATCACCGCGTCAACGGCAGGGCTTAGATCGAAGGGAAAGAGCCGCTGCACGGATGCGGCCATGCCGCCGCCACAGGGTTTGCTGCGGGGCAAGCGCTGCTGTTCGAGCACCAGCACCGAGCGTCCGCCCTTGGCGAGGTGGAAGGCGGCGGCGGCGCCGGCAGCCCCGCCGCCGACAACGACCACATCCCAGGACGGGGCGTGCGGTTCTAAGGGCTGTCTCAAACCTTGAGGATGTCTTTTTCTTTTTCGGCCAACAGTTTTTCGAGCTGGGTAATGAACTTGTCGGTCACCTTTTGAACCTTCTCCTGTTCATCACGGCTTTGATCCTCTGAGAGATCGCCATCCTTTTCTTGTTTCTTGATGCGATCGATCGCGTCGCGCCGCACATTGCGCAGGGCCACCTTGCCTTCCTCGGCATATTTCGCGGCCAGTTTGCAGAACTCCTTGCGCCGTTCCTCGGTGAGGGGCGGGATATTGATCCGAATCACCTTGCCGTCGTTGTTCGGGGTGAGCCCTAAATCACTCAGGGAGATGGCCTTCTCGATCAAGCCCATGGCGCTGCCATCAAAGGGCTGGATCTGGATCGTTTGGGCGTCGGGGGTGGAGATGGTGGCAAGCGACTTCAAGGGCGTCTCTGCGCCGTAGTACTCCACGCTGACCTTGTCCAGCAGGGAAGGGTTCGCCCGGCCGGTGCGGATCGTGTTGAAAGTGCGCTGGGTTGATTCCAGCGACTTGCTCATACTGGCGTCCAAATCCATGGCGATTCTCAGCTCTCGTTCAGGCAGGTTGGATGCGGGTGCCGATGGGCTCACCCGAAACGGCCCGGCCGATATTGCCGGGACCAAACAGATCAAACACCACGATGGGAATGGAGTTGTCTTTGCAGAGGGCAATGGCGGTGCCGTCCATGACCTCCAGCTCGCTGCTCAGCACCTCAAGGAAGGAGAGGCTTTCGAAGCGAACGGCATCGGGGTACTTGTTGGGGTCCTTGTCGTAGACGCCATCCACTTTGGTGGCCTTGAAGACCACATCGGCTCCGATTTCGGCTGCCCGTAGGGCAGCGGTGGTGTCGGTGGTGAAAAAGGGGTTGCCCGTGCCAGCGCCAAAGATCACAACCCGGCCCTTCTCCATGTGGCGAATGGCTTTGCGGCGGATGTAGGGCTCGGCCACTTCCTGCATGGAGATGGCGCTCTGAACCCGGGTCGGAACACCGGCTTGCTCGAGGCCGTCCTGGAGGGTGATGGCATTCATCACCGTGGCGAGCATGCCCACGTAGTCGGCGGTGGCGCGGTCCATGCCGGCGGCCGATCCCTTGAGGCCGCGGAAGATATTGCCGCCGCCCACCACGATGGCCAATTGGGTGCCTTTGGCCACCACGCCGGCCACGTCCTTGGCAATGGATTGAACGATCGCTGGATCAATCCCGTAGCCCTGCTCGCCCATCAGCGCCTCGCCGCTGAGTTTGAGGAGCACGCGCTTGTAACCCATTGAACCTGGTTATTTGCCTGACCGTAGCAACGGCCCTGCGGTCTGCCTGCCAAACCGTTACTGCAGTCACACCCGCCCCTTAAAACTCAATGCCCCGTTGGGCCTTGACTCCCTGCTCCCGGAAAGGATGGCGCACCAATTTCATCTCCGTAACCAGGTCAGCCCGCTCCACCAAGACCGGTGGTGCCCCCCGGCCCGTGAGGGCCACGTGGGTCAGCTCGGGCCTGAGGGAAAGGCCTTCGAGCACCTGCTCCACGGCGAGATAGCCCAGCTTGAGGGCCACGTTGACCTCATCGAGCACCACCAACTTGCGGGCTGGATCGGCCAAGTAGGTGAGTGATGTCTGCCAGGCCTGCTGCACCAATTCCCGATCCCGATCCCGGTCCTGGGTTTCCCAGGTGAAGCCTTCGCCGAGGGCGTGCCAGTGCAGGGCTTCGCCGAAGAGGGCAAGGGCCTTGGCTTCCCCGGGCTGCCAGCCCCCCTTGATGAACTGCACCACGGCCACCTGGTCGCCATGGCCCAGGGTGCGCAACACCAGGCCCAGGGCGGCGGTGGTTTTGCCCTTGCCATCGCCGGTGAAGACCATCACCAGGCCCTTTTCCAGGTTCCGCTCGCCGACGCGCTGTTGTTGAACCTCCTTGCGCCGGGCCATGCGTCGCTTGTATCCGTCTTGATCGGTTTCCGGGGCCAAATCCCCACCAGGGCCAAGGACCTGGGCGGCCTGGTCGGCGGCCAACAGATCGCCCGGGGTGATCCCGGGGGAAGTGATGTCAGGCAAGGGGGGCACGGGGAAGGATCTTGGGAGCCACTCTGGCGGTTCAGCCTGGGGCAGGGGCTCAGGCGACTTTTGCCTGGGCCAAACGGGCCAGGGCCGTATCGACGGCCTGCTGTTGATCGCGCCGGGTAATCCAGTGGTGGTAGGTGCGCGTGTGAATCGCCACCGAGTGGCCCATCATCCGCGCTGAAACCGTGTCGGGCAGGCCGATGTGAATGGTGCGGACCGCCCAGGCATGGCGCAGGTCGTAGGGGGTGTGGCTGAGGCCGTAGCGGTGGAATTGCTCGGCCACCCGCCGGCCCACCTGCTGCAGGGTGGTGCGCCGTAGATCCGTACTCACCTGGGGCAACAACTGGGGAGCCTCGCCCAAGACCTCGAGGCCAAAGCGGTCTACCCAATCCGGTTGGAACGGCCACACCTGGTGCTCGCCGGTTTTGCTGGTGGGAAGCACCCGAATCACCCGATCGCCGCCCGGGGCGAGGGCCGACAGGTCGCAGAAGAAGACCTCGTGATTGCGCAGGCCATAGGTGGCCATCAGCCCATAGGCCAGGCGCCAAGCGGGGTTGGGCACCCGTTCGATCCCGTCCACAATTTGGCTATCGCTGGGCAGGCGACGGAACTGGGCGGCATGCAAGCCGTAACCAGCCGCCCGTTCCGACCAATCCTCTGGAAGGGCAATGGCGCGATGGCGGGCCAGGGCAGCGAGGGCGGTACCGCATTGCTGTCGGCTGCGGCTCGTGGGCTCGTAGCTCTCCAGCACCAGCTCAAAGAGTCTGCGATCGAGGGGTAGCTCCGATTCCCCTGCCAGGGCCGCCATGCGGCGCAGGTAGGGGCGATAGGCGCTGGTCCAGGTGGTTTTTGCCCCTGAGGGATTGCGGCGCCGGCGGGGATCCCTGAAAAAGGCCGCCTCGAAATCCTGAATCACCGGGGCAAACCCAGCCTGTGCCTGGGGGCTGGGGCCGTTGTCCTCGTGCAGCTGCTTGGCGCCTGGCTTGCCCTGGCGGGCCCAGAACGACCAATCAAACCGTTGGTGTTGGAGCTGGCGGAGAACCTCCTTGAGTTGGGCTTTGGCCTGCTCCAGGCCATCGGTTGTGGCTGGTAATCCCAAGCTGATCCGCTGAACCGGGTGGGCGGTCCGGCCCTGGCGGCAAGGCAGGGGCCCTCGCAGGCCCAGCCGTTCGCCCCGTTTCTCGAACCGCAGGCCAATGCCAGCCGCACTTAACAGGGCATTTTGTTCGGCAAGGGCAGCCTCGATCTGCGTGCCCTCGAGCGGGGTGCTTGCTATCAGCTGGCTCACCTACCGGCCCGCTCCAATCCCGGTCAGACCTTATCGATGGCCCCCCTGTTGCGCTAGGGCTGGGCCGGCAGCGTTACGCTCTCAACCATTGCGCCGTTTGGAACCTGGCATGGCCAAAGTTGGCGTGCTGCTGCTGAACCTGGGGGGACCCGAGCGGATCCAGGACGTGGGTCCTTTCCTCTACAACCTGTTTTCCGACCCGGAAATCATTCGGCTACCCAACCCGGCCCTGCAGAAACCCTTGGCCTGGTTGATCAGCACCCTGCGGAGCGGGAAATCCAAGGAGGCCTATCGCTCGATCGGCGGGGGCTCCCCCCTGCGGCGGATTACGGAACAACAGGCCCGCGAACTGCAAAGCGAGCTGCGCAGTCGGGGCGTGGATGCCACCAGCTATGTGGCCATGCGCTACTGGCATCCCTTCACGGAATCCGCCGTCGCTGACATCAAGGCCGACGATGTTGAAGAGGTGGTGGTCTTACCCCTCTATCCCCACTTCTCGATCAGCACCAGTGGTTCCAGCTTCCGAGAACTGAAACGCCTGCGCCAGGGGGATCCCAAGTTTTCCGAGCTCCCCATCCGCTGCATCCGCAGCTACTACGACGATCCTGGCTACATCAATGCCATGGCGGGGTTGATCGCCGAGCAAATTCGCGGTTGTGAAGAGCCCGGATCGGCCCACATCTTCTTCAGTGCCCATGGCGTACCGAAGAGCTATGTGGAGGAGGCTGGCGATCCCTACCAGCGCGAAATCCAGGCCTGCAGTGAGTTGATCATGCAGCGCCTAGGCGAACTGGTGGGCCACTCCAATCCCTCAACCCTGGCCTACCAAAGCCGCGTGGGGCCGGTTGAGTGGCTCAAGCCCTATACCGAAGAGGCCCTGGCGGAACTGGGCGGTGAGGGAGTGAAGGAATTGGTGGTGGTACCGATCAGCTTTGTGAGCGAGCACATCGAAACCCTCGAGGAAATCGATATCGAATACCGCGAGCTGGCCCACGAAGCGGGCATCACCCATTTCCGGCGGGTGCCCGCCCTGGATATCAATCCAACCTTCATCTCCGGCCTGGCCGATCTGGTGCAACGGGCGATGGCTGGCCCTGAGGTCAACCTCGACCAGGCGGCCGAACTGCCCACCAAGGTGAAGCTCTATCCCCAGGACAAATGGGCTTGGGGTTGGAACAACAGTTCCGAAGTGTGGAACGGCCGCTTGGCCATGGTGGGTTTTTCGGCTTTCCTGCTGGAGCTGATCAGCGGGCGAGGTCCGCTCCATGCCCTCGGGCTGCTTTAGGCCTGTCGTCCAGCGAATCGTCGCCGTTAGGGCGGCCTTGTTTGCCTCAGGGATTGCTGCCTTTGGGATCGCTGTATTTGGTATCCCTGCATCGGGGTTCGCCCAGCCCATGAGCCAGGCCAGGCCTGGCCAAAACCCCTGGCGCCTAGGGGTTTTCCCCGTGACGGTCTTCTCTGGCTACACGAGCTCCTTTGGAGGTCGCACGGGCCCCTGGGGGGCCATTGAGCCCCATTACGGCCTCGATATTGCGGCTCCCCTCGGTTCACCCATCCGCAATTGGTGGGGCGGCACCGTCAAAGAGGTGATCCACGACGGGCGCTGTGGGGTGGGGCTGGTCATCCAATCGGGCCCCTATGAGCACATCTATTGCCATCTCTTGGGCAGCGGTGCCGATGGTGTCTATCGCTGCGGTGGGCTTCAGCTCCAGCCAGGCCAGCGGGTGCGGACGGGCCAGCTGATTGCCCGGGTGGGGATGAGTGGTCGTACCACGGGTCCCCACCTGCACTGGGGGATGCGCTACGGCGGCCAATGGCTGGATCCGGCCCTGATCCTGCGGGCCATGGCCCGCAGCCGCGGGGCGGCCGCCAGGCCCTAGCTCCAAAAGCCTCTCCAGCACCTAGGGTTGATGTCGTTAGAGAATGGCCAGATTGCTTGGCCCGCAGCAGCCGTGACGCTTACGCCCATCACTCCTGCGGCCCAGTCCGCGCCAGCCAGCTTCTGTAGCGCCGCCCCCATGCGGGTCAAGGGGGGCTACGCCCTGATGGATGCCCTGCGTTTGCATGGGGTGAAGCACATCTTTGGCTATCCCGGTGGCGCGATCCTGCCCATCTATGACGAGCTCCACAAGGCGGAATCCCGGGGCTGGTTGAAGCACATCCTGGTTCGGCACGAGCAGGGCGGGACCCATGCGGCCGACGCCTATGCGCGGGCCACGGGCCAGGTGGGGGTGTGTTTTGGAACCTCCGGCCCTGGAGCCACCAATTTGGTGACGGGTATCGCCACGGCCCAGATGGATTCGGTGCCGATGGTGGTGATCACCGGTCAGGTGCCCCGGGCCGCGATTGGTACGGATGCTTTCCAGGAAACCGATATTTTTGGCATCACCCTGCCGATCGTGAAGCACTCCTGGGTGGTGCGTGATCCTGCCGATATCGGGCGGATCGTGGCTGAAGCCTTCCTGATTGCCGCCAGCGGCCGGCCCGGTCCGGTGTTGATCGATGTGCCCAAGGACGTTGGGGCCGAAGAATTCACCTATGTGCCCGTTGCTCCTGGCACAGCAATTCCCGCCGGCTTCAAGCTTCCGCCAGCCCCCCAGCCCAACGCGATTGCGGAGGCCCTTGGGCTGATTGGCCAGGCCCGCCGTCCCTTGCTTTATGTGGGTGGCGGTGCCATCAGCAGTGGCGCCCACCCGGAAGTGGCCCAGTTGGCGGAACGCTTCCGCTTGCCGGTCACCACCACCTTGATGGGCAAGGGAGCCTTCGATGAGAAGCATCCCCTCGCCTTGGGGATGCTTGGCATGCACGGCACGGCCTATACCAACTTCGCCGTAACCGAATGCGATCTGTTGATTGCGGTGGGTGCCCGCTTTGACGACCGCGTCACCGGTCGGCTGGATGGCTTTGCCCCCCGGGCCCAGGTGATTCACATCGATATTGATGCGGCGGAAATGGGCAAGACCCGTCTGCCGGATGTGCCGGTGGTGGCCGATGTCAAGGCCGCCCTTTCGGCCCTTCTGGCCGCCTCCACAGGGCAAGGCTCCGAGGGGCGCACCGAAGCGTGGCTCGAGCGGATCGACACCTGGAAGCGCCACTACCCCCTGGTGGTGCCGGCCCCTGAAGGGGACATCGCCCCCCAGGAGGTGGTTGTGGCCCTGCAGGAGCTTGCACCCAACGCCTTCTACACAACCGATGTGGGCCAGCATCAAATGTGGGCTGCCCAGTTCTTGCACAATGGCCCGCGGCGCTGGATTAGCAGTGCAGGCCTAGGCACCATGGGCTTTGGCATGCCAGCGGCCATGGGGGCCCAAACGGCCTTCCCCGACGAGCAGGTGATCTGCGTGGCCGGCGACGCCAGCATCCTGATGAACATCCAGGAGCTCGGCACCCTCAGCCAGTACAACCTGCCAGTGAAGGTGGTGGTGATCAACAACGGCTGGCAGGGCATGGTGCGCCAGTGGCAGGAAAGCTTCTACGAAGAGCGCTATTCCGCCTCTGAGATGACCGGCGGCATGCCCAATTTTCCTGCCTTGGCCGAATCCTTCGGGGTCAAAGGAGTGGCCATTACCGATCGCGCCACCCTGCACGACCAGCTCAGGGAGGCCCTCAACCATCCAGGGCCGGTCTTCATCGATGTGAAGGTGCGTCGCAACGAAAATTGCTACCCCATGGTGCCTCCGGGCGCCAGCAATGCCCAGATGGTGGGCTTGCCCAGCCACCCCGAGCTTGCCATCGACACCAGCCGCCACTGCAACGCCTGTGGCAGTAGCACCGCCAGCGCCCATCTCTTCTGCCCGAGCTGCGGCGCCAAACTTTGAGTCGGCTGGCTGGGGCCCTATTGACCATGGTTGGCCTGCTTCTAGCTCCCCTGGTGAGCGCGTTGTTATGGAGTCCGGCGCCGGCCGCTGCGGCTGAAGTGCTCCAGGTGCGCAGTGCAACCGTGCTCCAGGTGGGCGATGGCAATCGCAACTACACCGTGGAACTGGCTTGCATCCGCGTTGATCAGGCCCAGGAGCAAGCCTCGATCGATTGGTTGAGGCACGCATTACCGCGCCGCAGTCGGGTCAATCTCCGCCCCATGGGCCAGGACAATGGTGTTCTGATGGCCAAGGTTCAAAAACTTGGGGAGTCCCAGGATTTGGCCAGCGGTTTGGTGGCGGCGGGGCTGGCTGCGTCAAGCTGTCCCCAGGCTGTCCTAGCTCCAGGGCCCAAGTTGTCATGAGCTTGAATCGCACCGCCAAGGGCATCGTGCTGGTGCCTTCTGTGCTTCTAGGTAGTGCTTTTTTGGCGGCTGCCGCCTGGGGTGATGCTGCTGCCGCCAGTAACAAATGCCTGGCCCTCGTTCTCGGAGGGGTCTTGGTTGGAGGGGGGCTCTTGGCCCAACTGCTGCCTGAACAGGCCGATTCCCCAGACCAACGCGATGGCGACAAATTGAATGTTGAAAAACTGAAGGACGACCCCCTCAGCGCTGAGAAGCAAAGGGAGTCTGGCGAAGGAGCTTGAACCAGCGCTGGCTTCAAGCTCCCGGTTGCAGCGAGGCAGACGGCCTATTTTTTGCCCTCTTGGGCCTTCATCTGCTTGGTGAAATCAGCGATCACTGAATCCACAAATTTTTGGTCTGCAGCAGTGATCTTGGGATAACAGCCCTCCTTGACCCGGGCCACGATCTGCACGATCGAACCGTTGACAATTTGGCTCACCTCCAGCTTTCCACTGGCACCAATCTGACTTCCGTATTTGGCGGTCACCACATAGGCAATGCTCTGGGCGCCGGCGATGGTGGCGGCCTGGACGGGCACTTTTTGCTCGACCGCCAGGTTGCAGACATTCACGGCTCCAGCGAGGGTGAGGTCGTTCATGGTGTCCACGCTTGCCGGGCTGGCCGCTGCAGCACCGGGAGCTGGCTGGGCCAGGGCAGGGGCGACCTGGAGGGTGAGTGCGCTGAGAACAGCAGCCGATAGGGCCAGAAAGGAGCGAGACACGAAGTGTGCGCAAACGCGGTAGTCCCCACTGTGCCACCCAAAAAGCAGAAGCAACAGTGAGTCGGGCACAGAGGCTCCCCAAGGCGGTCCTTGGAGGTCCTTGCCCATCACAGTGATGACCCAGCCTTCGTGCGCTTTCTGGTCGAGGAGGGCATGGATTCGATCAGCCTCAACCCAGATTCACTGCTGGCCACCCGGCGGGCTGTGGCTGCGATCGAAACTGCCAAACCATGACGGCATGGCCCATGCAGCGCACGGCGCTGAGCACCGCTAAGCCAATGCAGAGGGGGCAATGGGTGATCGACATGCAAAGCCCCGTGATGCTGTTGCCACCCTGACAGGCCATCGTGGGGGTTGCGGGCTGCTGAAATAAAACGCGGCGCCCAACTATGAGGAGATGCGCAGGTGCTGCGGCTAAGTGAGCTGAAATTGCCCCTCGATCACAGCGAGGCCGATTTGGCCCTTGCGGTGTGCCAAAGGCTGCGGCTCTCTCCCGCCCAGCTCAAGGGCCATCGGCTGGTGAAGCGCAGTGTGGATGCCCGCAAACGCCAAGCCATTGCCCTGGTTTACAGCCTGGATCTGGACCTGAACCTCGATGCCAAGGCCGAGGCGACGTTGCTGGCCCGCTTTGCTGGTGATCCCCATCTCAAGCGCAGTCCCGATACCCAATACCGCTTTGTGGCCGCGGTTCCCCAGGGGGGGGCAGGCCAAGCCCGACCAGTTGTGATTGGGGCGGGGCCCTGCGGCTATTTCGCCGCCCTGGTTTTGGCCCAAATGGGCTTCAGGCCCCTGCTCCTTGAACGGGGTAAAGCCGTGAAGGAACGCAGTGCTGACACCTTTGGCTTCTGGAAAGGCAAAGCACCCTTGAACCCCGAATCCAATGCCCAATTTGGCGAGGGCGGGGCCGGCACGTTCTCCGATGGAAAGCTCTACAGCCAGGTGAGCGAGTCGCAGGCCTACGTGCGCAAAGTGCTCGAGGAGTTGGTGGCAGCCGGCGCCAACTCCGAGATTCTTACCTTGCATCGCCCCCACATCGGCACGTTCAAGTTGGCCACCGTGGTTCGGGGGCTGCGGCGGCGCATCGAAGAGCTGGGTGGCGAGGTGCGCTTTGAAGCTCGGGTTGACCGGCTGGAGCGTTGCTCCAAGACCCATGCCGTGCAGGCCCTGGTGCTGGCTGGCGGGGAACGGATTGAAGCTGAACAGGTGGTGCTCGCCGTGGGCCATAGCGCCCGGGACAGCTTCGCGATGCTGCACGACGTGGGGGTGAGCCTCGAGCCCAAGGCCTTTGCCGTGGGGCTGCGTGTTGAGCACCCCCAGCCGTTAATCGATCGCGCTCGATGGGGTCCCGCGGCGGGTCACCCCAAACTTGGAGCCGCCGAATACAAACTTGTGCACCACTGCAGTGGCCAAGGGACCGCTGGTCGCAGCGTCTATAGCTTCTGTATGTGCCCCGGCGGCCTGGTTGTTGGTGCCACCTCTGAGCTGGGCCGGGTGGTCACCAATGGCATGAGCCAGCACTCCCGCAACGAGCGCAATGCCAACAGTGGACTGGTGGTGACCGTGGGAGTGGAAGACCTGCTCCCCTATGGCGATGGGCCTGCGGATCCCCTTTCAGGGGTGGCCTTTCAGCGCCATTGGGAGCAACAGGCCTTCACCGCAGGCGGCGGTACCTATCGGGCGCCAGGCCAATGGGTGGGTGATTTCCTCGCTGGCCGCCCCAGTGAAAGCCGCAGCGCGGGCGAACCTGGCTTGGCCGTGGCCCCTTCCTATCTGCCAGGGGTGCACTACGGAAGCCTTGAAGGCTGTCTGCCGCCCTTCGTGATCGCAGCGATCCGTGAAGCACTGCCG
>CAMDSS010000042.1 GCA_945907085.1 Cyanobium sp. NIES-981
TCGGCAGTGATCTGGCGGTGGAGGCCTTGGCCTGGAAGCCTGGGATTGGTGGCGCTAGCGGTGAAGGGACCCTGGTGTTTCGAATTCACAACCGCGGCCAACTCGATGTCAGTGATGTGGGTGTGGCGGTGGTGCTGGATGACCTCTACAGCTCCCATTGCTATGGGCGCATGCCCTGCCGTTCTCCTTGGCGCCAGGTGCCCACCGGCATGACGTTGTGGCTAACCCGTAGCCCCTACGGGGTGCTCACCCAATCGGCCGCATTGAGCAGGGGGAAGAGTCCGTCCTCTTCGGCCACGGCTTCGAGCCATTCATCGCGCAATGGGGTGCCGTTGTCGATGGCGTCAATCAGCCGCCAGAAGCGATCCAGGTGGCGCTCGATTCGCTCTTTAGCCAGGTCGGTGGTGGTACCTGCCCGCAGGATGAAACTCCAGTCCGAGCTCTGGGCTAACAGCAATTCACGGCCGGCCTGGGTGAGGTGTTGGCGTTGCTCAGCACTGCCCACCCCCCGATTCACCCGGCGCACCATGGCCGTGGAGGCGCGTTGCCATTCCGCCACCACCCAGGCGTTGCTGTCGTTGAGCCAGTAGTCGTGGTACCCCCCCTGGCCCCAGCTGCTGGGGGACGGCCGGCAGACCTGGAGCGCAGCCTCTGAGGCCAGGCATTCCTTCAGGGTCACCAGGCGCACGCCATGGGAGGCGGCTTGGCGAAACAGGGCGGCAAGAAATTGGGGGCCTTCAAACCACCAATGGCCAAAGAGCTCGGCGTCAAACGGGGCGACCAGCAGGGGCGCTTGGTCCATGGCGCTCGCCAATCCGGCCAGTTCCTCGGCCCGGCCCGTTAAGTAGGCCGCTGCATGCTCTTCGGCTTTGCCGCTGGCGGCGGCGGGGTCGTAGGCCTGCTTTTCATCCAAGGGGCACCCCTGGGCCGTGACCCGGTGCAGCTTGAGGCCAAGGGGGCGCCGGCTGGGGATGCCGCGGCTCACCAATTCCTCCTCCGGCAGATCCCAGCCGAGATCACGGTGGAATTCCCGATAGGCCCCATCGCCGGGGTAGCCATCGCGGGCACTCCACACCGGCAGGGTGGAACTGCCGTCCCGGCCAAAGAAGGCCACCCCCCCGGGGGAGCAGATCGGTGCAAACACCCCATAGCGGGGCCGCGGCAGGGCATGGAGAAGGCCATGGCCATCCAGCACCGAGTAGCGCAGGCCGTTGGCCACCAGGATCTGGTCAAGGCCCTCGTAGTAGGCGCACTCGGGCAGCCAAATCCCCTGGGGGCGTTCACCGAGTTGGCGTTCATGCTCGGCAATGGCCGTGCGCACTTGGGCGCGGACGGCCTCGGGTACCTGGCGCAGGAGGGGCAGGTATCCGTGGGTTGCGGCGCAGGTGATCAGATCGAGCACCCCAAGGCTCTGGAGGCGCCGAAAGCGGGGGATTAATTGGCCCTGGCAGCGTTGCCATTGCCGCACGATTCCCTGCAGTTGGCGCTGCAGATGGGCGGCAGCCGGTTGGTGGCTGGCTGGGGCTTGGGCCAAAAGGTCTTGACGCTGCTGCAGCCAGGCCAGGAAGCGCCCATTGAGCTGCCCATCGCCCAGTAGGGAGAGGAGGGTTGGGGAAAGCCCCAGGGTGAGTCGGGGCTGCTGGTGGCGGTCAGCCGCCGCCGCTTCCAGCATCTCCAACAGGGGCAGATAGCACTCCTGCAGCGCTTGGAAGTACCAGTCTTCTTCGAGGGATCCGGGTTCGCTGCTGCGCACGTACGGCAGGTGCGCGTGCAGCACGATCGCGAGGTTTCCCAGGGCCAGATCGCCTGCGGCCATGGTCATCGCGCGCTTGAGCCACTCTAAGGGAAGCTTCTAGGCTGGCGCCAATGCCGAAGTCCCAGGCCCGGAGTTCCCAGCCCCCATGGCAGCTGACCCTGGCTGTCGATGGCCACGGCATGTTTTACGCCCAGCAGAAGTTGGGCTGGTTCTTTGATCCCCGGCGGTTGCTGGCCTTTGCCCAGGCCCAGGACGGGTTGGAGTTGGGCAGTGCTTTTTGGTATGCGGGCCTGAAGGACGCCACCGACCAGCGCCCGTTTCGCGATGCCCTCACTGGCTTGGGCTTCACGGTTCGAACCAAGCCCTTGCGCGAGCTCGGAGATGGGGATCAGCGCCAATTCGGCCGGGCCAACCTCGATGTGGAGATTGCCCTGGATTTGATGGCGGTGGCTGATCGCAGCGACGAGGTTTGGCTCTTGAGTGGCAGTCGGGATCTGGAGCGGTTGGTGGAGGTGTTGCGGGCTAAAGGGATACGGATCACCTTGATTGGCACCGAGGGGATGGCGGCCCGGGAGCTGCGCAATGCCGTCGATCGCTTTTGGGACCTTGCCGAGCTGAGGCTCCATCTGGAGAAGGCTGAAGCCATTCAAGAGCCGGTGTTTTCAAGAACTGGCTAGGGACCTTCAAGGATCCCTAGGGCTTTCCTGGGCCCCACCCCTTAGACTGGGTCTAACTCATAGTCATTCCGCTTAGAGGCGCCTGTATGGCCCGCGATCCCGGCCGGGTATTGATTTTCGACACCACCCTGCGGGACGGCGAGCAATCGCCTGGCGCCAGCTTGAACCTTGAGGAGAAGTTGGCGATCGCCCAGCAGCTTGCCCGCCTGGGAGTGGACATCATCGAGGCCGGTTTCCCCTTCGCCAGCCCCGGGGATTTCAGCGCTGTCCAGCGCATCGCTGAGGTGGTGGGCGGCGTTGATGGACCCATCATCTGTGGCCTTGCCCGGGCGGCCCGGGGCGATATCAAGGCCTGTGCCGACGCCGTGGCCCCCGCGGCGAATCGCCGCATCCATACCTTTATTGCCACGAGCGACATCCACCTCGAGCACAAACTGCGCAAAACCCGCTCTGAGGTGTTGGCGATCACCTCCGAGATGGTGGCCTACGCCCGTTCCTTGGTTGACGATGTCGAGTTCTCCTGCGAAGACGCCGGCCGCAGTGACCCTGAGTTCATGAACCAGGTGATCGAAGCGGCCATCGCCGCCGGTGCCACCACCATCAACATTCCCGACACCGTTGGCTACGCCACCCCGGCGGAGTTTGGGGAGCTGATTGCTGGCATCAACGCCAACGTGCCGAACATCGACCAGGCCGTGATTTCCGTGCATGGTCACAACGACCTGGGCTTGGCGGTGGCCAATTTCCTTGAGGCCGTCAAAAACGGTGCCCGCCAGCTCGAATGCACCATCAATGGCATCGGTGAGCGGGCCGGTAACGCCTCCCTTGAGGAGTTGGTGATGGCCTTGCATGTGCGTCGCAGTTATTTCAACCCCTTTCTGGGCTTACCGGCTGACAGCACCAAGCCACTGACTGGAGTGCGCACCGAGGAAATCACCAAAACCTCCCGGCTGGTGTCCAACCTCACTGGCATGGCGGTCCAGCCCAACAAGGCGATTGTGGGGGCCAACGCCTTTGCCCACGAATCGGGCATTCACCAGGACGGCGTGCTCAAGAACCGCCTCACCTACGAAATCATTGATGCCCGCACGGTTGGTCTGGCGGACAACCGCATTTCTCTCGGCAAGCTCTCGGGCCGTAGTGCCTTTCGCTCCCGCCTTGAGGACTTGGGCTACAGCCTGGAGCGCGAAGATCTTGATGATGCCTTTGCCCGCTTCAAGGAGCTGGCCGACCGCAAACGGGAGATCAGCGACCGCGATCTCGAGGCGATCGTGAGTGAGCAGGTGCAGCAGCAGGCTGAACCGCGCTTTTCCCTGAAGAGCGTGCAGGTGAGTTGCGGCAGCAACCTCCAGCCCACCGCCACCGTGACCCTCACCACCAGCGATGGTGCCGAAATTACCGAGGTCTCGATCGGTACAGGACCTGTGGATGCGGTCTGTCAGGCCTTGAATCGCCTGGCCCGCGTGCCCAATGAGCTGGTGGAGTTTTCGGTGAAGAGTGTCACCGAAGGCATTGATGCCATGGGCGATGTCACCATTCGCCTGCGCCACCAAGGGGTGCTGTATTCGGGCCACGCCGCCGACACCGACATCGTCGTGGCGGCAGCCCAGGCGTTTGTGAATGCCCTCAACCGCTTGATTGCAGGAACAGCGGCGCAACCCCTCCACCCCCAGAGGACCCCCTTGCCGGCCCTGGGCGATCTGCCCCTGGCGGAGCGGCCCAGGGTTTGAAGAACCGTTCCCGCGCCCTAGGGACCAACGTCCTGCAGCTGGGTCTGCTGTTGTTGTTGGCCCTGGCGATGTTGGTGCCGTTGCTGTGGCTGGTGAGCACCTCGCTCAAGGGGCCTGCTGAAAACATCTTCACCAGCCCCCCGGCCCTGCTGCCCTCCCAACCCAGCTTTGAGGCCTATGGCCGGTTGTTTCGAGACAACCCGATGCTCACCTACCTGCTCAACAGCACCATCGTGAGTGGCTTGGCTGTGATCGCCAATCTTGTGTTTTGCTCCCTGGCGGCCTATCCCTTGGCCAGGATGCGTTTCGCCGGCAGGGGGTTGGTGCTGGCCCTGGTGGTGGCCACCATTTTGATTCCGTTTCAGGTGGTGATGATTCCTCTGTACCTGTTGATGGTGCAGGTTGGCCTGAGGAACACCCTTTGGGCCCTGATCATTCCCCAGGCCGCCACCGCCTTTGGCATCTTCTTGTTGCGCCAGAGTTTCCTTGGGGTGCCTGTGGAGCTTGAGGAGGCCGCCAGAAGTGATGGCTGCAGTCCGATTGGGGAGTGGTGGAACGTGATGCTTCCAGCGGCCCGGGCTGATCTGATCACCCTGGCGATGTTTGTGTTCATCGGAACCTGGAGTGATTTCCTCTGGCCCCTGGTCATCTTGGATGACCCCAAGCTCTACACGTTGCCCTTGGGTTTGCAGCAGTTGGCGAGCAGTTTTTCCCTCGACTGGAGGCTGGTCGCCGCAGGGTCGGTGGTTTCGATCTTGCCGGTGCTGTTGATCTTTATTGGCCTACAGCGCTACATCTTGCCCAGTGCCAGCGGCGACGCGGTGAAGGGCTAGGGCTTGCCGGATTAGGGCTTAACAGGTGGCAAGAGGGGCGGCAGGTCGTCGGCTGGGGCCGCTTTGGTGCCCGTAGAGCGCAGTTGACGCAGCTGATCATTGAGCAGTTTGTTATCGCTGCTGAGGGCCTGAAGACGGGCGTTGGAGCGCTCCACCACTTGCAGCCGTTCCACGGTTGTCCGCAGTTGCTCTTCCAAGCCGCTGGTGCGCTCGAGGGCCCGGCTGTTTTCCAGCCCTTGCACCCGCTCCTGCAGAGCGCGGATGGAGCTGCTCTGCTGGCGCATTTTGCCCACCATCACCACAAACAGCACCGCCAGCATGGCGGTCAGGCCCGCTTGCAGCCAAGGGGCCCAATCGGGCATCTCGGGCAGGGTTTGGGACCGTTCTTGGGCTGATGCCATGACAAGCAGGAGGACCGAGCTGGCGCTGGGCCGCAGCAGAACCCTCTGATCCTGGCTGCGGCGCGACCGTTTGGCTATGGGCCGTTGCGCACTGCATGCTGAGGGGCATGTGATTCCCCCATCGATGGAGCCATCTTTGCTACCAGTAGCGGCCCTCCCGGGGGTGTCGTCTGGGGTGCCCTCTGGGGTGCGGGTGGTGGGCTATGTGGCCGCCAGCCTCACCACCTTGAGCTTCTTTCCCCAGGCACTGAAAACCCTGCGCAGCCGTGACACTTCAGGGATTTCGCTGCGGATGTATGGCCTCTTAACCGCTGGTATTGCCCTCTGGGGCATCTATGGCCTGCTGACCCAAGATGGTCCCTTGATCGTCGCTAACGGCGTGACCCTCATACCGGCTGGGATTGTCTTGGAGCGCAAAATTCAGGCTGTTCTGCGGCAGCGGAGCCAGGGTTGATGGCGAATGACGCTGTGCTGGTGGCCATGGGCGCGGTGCCTGGGGCCTGGTTGCGCTTTCGGGTGGTCAACCATTACGAGCCGATGATTCCCCGCAAGCACTGGGGCACCTTTGGCGTCAACGTGGTGGCGTGTTTCTGTTTGGGGTTGTTGGTGGGCCTGGATCAGAGCTGTGGGCCTTCGGCTTCGCGGCTTCTGTTGCTTCTGGGTACCGGTTTCTTGGGCAGTTTCAGTACCTTTTCCACCTTCATGGCTGAATTGTTTGTGGTGTTGCGGGAGCGCCGTTGGGGAGAGGCGGTTCTGCTGGGGGGAGGCTCGGTGCTGGGCGGCTTGATCGCCATGGCCACGGGCTTGGCGATCGGTGAGGGGAGGCTATGAAGCGTTTCGCCTTGCGGGGATCAGCCATGGCGATGGAGGCCAAGGAAATTGCCCTTGTGGCGGCGGGGGCGATTCCAGGGGCCCTGTTGCGTTGGCAGCTGGAGACGGTGGGTCACCACTGGGTGGGGGGCCTGCGAGGGGCCGCCGAGTCGGACTTGATCGCCAATCTGCTCGGTTCGTTTTGTATCGGCCTCCTGATCGCCCTCAGGCCCCCGCGGCCGCGGCTGATGTTGTTGGCGGCGATTGGGTTTTGTGGCTCCCTCACCACCTTCAGCTCCTGGATGTTGGAGTTGGCGCGGGCCTTTGGGCGCGGTCACGCCAGCGATGGCTTGGCCGTTGTGTTGGTTAGCTTGGTGGGCGGTTTGCTGGCAGTGGTCGCTGGCTTTGGTGTGATGCGCCTCGGGGAGCGGGCCTTTGGATCAGGGCGGGCGGCTCCTAGGCGCTGAAGGCTTTGCGGGCGGGGATCGGATAGGGAATGCGGCGATGGCGCATGCGTTTCCAGACCCGCACAAAGGCCCGGATCAGCAGCTCCAGTTCCGCCCGGCCGATGCCGCTGCTCACCAATTGGCCGTCATTTTGACGGGCCTCCACGATGCGCTGCACCATGGCCTTGGCCTCGGCTTCGCTGGTGCCAGGGGGCAGGGAGCGCAGGGCGGCTTCACAGCCATCGGCCAGCATCAAGATCCCGGTTTCCCGGCTCCGGGGGATGGGTCCGCGGTAGCGGAAGCTGGATTCGCTGGTGCTGGCATCCCTCTCCCTGGCCTGATGGAGGAAATAGCCCATCTTCAAGGTGCCCTGGTGTTCGGGGATGAAGTCGGCGAGGGGTTTGGGGAGGCGATAGCGCCGGGCCAATTTCAGGCCCTCATCCACATGGGCTTGCAGGATTGCCGCACTGCCGAAGGGATCATCGAGCTTGTCGTGGGGGTTGCTGCCTTCCCCCTGGTTTTCGATGAACCATTGGGGCGCATGCAGTTTGCCGACATCGTGATAAAGCGAACCGGTGCGCACCAGGTCCACATCGGCGCCGATGGCCCGGGCCCCTTCCTCAGCCAGCCCGGCAATCATCAAGGTGTGCTCAAAGGTTCCAGGGGCCTCGCACGACAGACGGCGCAGGAGCGGACGCTCCAGGTCGGCCAGTTCCAGCAGCCGGGCCCGGGTCAGCAGGCCGAAAAAGGTTTCGATCAGGGGTGCCACCAAGAGCCCTCCCATCAACAGGCCTCCAAGCAGCAGGGCTTCGCTGAGCAGATCCACCTGGGCGATGGGGCTGCGGCTTTGCAGCAGCAGCCATTGCAGCGCCAGGGCCCCACAGGGGAGGAACACCGCCAGTTGCAAGAGTTCAGCGCGGCTGCGTTGGCGACCGGCGGTGATGGCGGCAAGGGAGCCGATCAGGGCTGCCACCAACAGGCGCGTGCCCACCAGGGTCCCCATGGGGAGGGGCCAAAGCAGGCTGGCCGCAGCGAGCCAGGTGAGGCCGCAGCTGGTGCCGAGGCTTTGGGAGAGCAAGAGCGTTGCTGGGATCAGCAGCACCAGGGGGCTGGCCAGGGGGCCAAGCCAGAGGCTGAAACCGCCAACCACCCCAAGCCCCCCAAGGGCTAAGAGGGTCTGGCGGGGTTCGAGGGAGGGCCTCCAGCGCCGCAACCCCGCCACCATCACGCCGCAGACGGCGAAGGACTCCACAAAATGGCCCAGCCAGGTCAGGGGCCGGGGCCGGCGGTTCACCAGGCCGAAGTAATCCAGCACATCGAAGGCCTGCGGGGTGATCGATTCGCCCTGGCGGGTGATCAGATCGCCGGCTTGCACCGCAATGGTGGGGATGCCCTGTTGGGTGATAAGGGCTTCAATGCGGCGCTGGCTCAGGCCGGGATCACTGCGCAAATTGGAATGCCCCTCCAGCGCGTTCGCCAGGAGCCTTGCCCCGAGGTCACGGCCAGCGGCTGGCAGGGCCTCCAGTTGCAGGGTCGCCGCCGTCAGGAGTTGGTTGCCCGCGACGCTGGCTGAGAGGCCCTGGCTCAGCATCCGCAATTCAGCCTGCAACACCTCGCGCCGCCATTGGCTCAGTTGGGTGGGGGTGAGGCTGGTGAGCCACTGCCGTTCCTGGGGGGTGAGGGCAATGGTTTGCACCTGGGATTGGCGCGCATCGGCCTGCTGTTCCACCGCGAGCAACTTGGCCTCCAGGGCCGCCATCAAGCTCTTGCTCGCCTGGGGATCCACCACTTGGACCGTGGTGCGGTGCAGCATTTGTTCGCGACGATCGTCCAACGCCGTGCTGTCGATCACCCGCGCCGCCTTCGGGGCCCGGGCGGTGAAGGGCGCTGGCATGCCGGCCTGGAGACTGGGCTCTACCAGCCAGGGCCAGCTGGAGAGCATGGCCACCACCGCGCAGAGCAGCAATACGGCGGCGATGTCGCGGCTGCGCCAGAGGGCGGGCTGTTGTTTT
Source organism: Cyanobium sp. NIES-981 (assembly GCA_945907085.1). GTDB lineage: Bacteria > Cyanobacteriota > Cyanobacteriia > PCC-6307 > Cyanobiaceae > Cyanobium_A. The sequence continues at coordinate 8,666 of CAMDSS010000042.1, forward strand.
GGCCGTTCGCTGCGCAGCAGTTGGCGCCAAAGGCTTCGTAGTCGCCGCAAAACCATCGCTAGGCCAAAACCTTGGCCAAAACCATTGCCAAACGCTAGCTGGGATGCAGGATGCCTTTGTGAGTGTGGGGTTTTCCATGGCTATGCGCTTGGACGGCCGTCAGCTGGCGGCCGAGATCGAGCAGCGCTTGCAGGGCGCGGTGGCAGAACGCCTGGCCCTGGCCGGCCGCCCCCCGGGTCTGGCGGTGCTGCGGGTGGGGGATGACCCCGCCAGCGGGGTCTACGTGGCGAACAAGGAAAAGGCCTGCGCCCGCATTGGCATCACCAACCTGGGGGCTCACCTGCCGGCGAACACGCCCGCGGCCGAGGTCCTGAGTGCCATCCAACGGCTGAATGCCGACCCCCAGGTTGATGGGATCTTGCTGCAATTGCCCCTGCCGGCTGGCCTGGATGAGGGGCCGCTGCTGGCGGCCATTGATCCAACCAAGGATGCCGATGGTTTGCACACCCTCAACCTCGGACACCTTTTAAAGGGTGAGCCAGGCCCCCGCAGTTGCACCCCGGCGGGGGTGATGGCCCTGCTGGCGGCAGCCGGGGTGGAGCTCGCTGGCAAGCGGGCTGTGGTGGTGGGGCGCAGCATCTTGGTGGGCCAGCCCATGGCCCTGATGCTGCAGGCGGCCCATGCCACCGTCACGGTGGCCCACTCCCGTACCCAGCAGCTCGAAGAGCTCACCCGCCAGGCCGATGTGCTGGTGGTGGCTGCCGGCAAGCCCCGCATCATCGGAGCTGACCACGTCAAGCCTGGAGCTGTGGTGGTGGATGTGGGCATTCACCGGCAGGAGCCAGGCCCCCAAGCCGGCCCCGATACCAAGGCCCGGCTTTGCGGTGATGTGCGCTTTGAAGAGGTGGAGCCCATCGCCAGGGCCATTAGCCCGGTGCCAGGGGGTGTGGGCCCGATGACCGTCACGATGCTGCTGGTGAACACCTTCAGCAGCTGGTGCGGCCACTGCCAGCTCGATAACCCTTTGGCCGACTTGTTGCCGTGAGGGGGTCGGGTACCTGAGAGAATCCGCTCCAGCAATGCAATCCCGATGGCGGTGGTGGTGAGCCCGACGAGCGACAACCCCTCCCATGCGGGTTTTGATTTTGGCGGCTACTTGGATGCAGCCCGCCGGCAGGTGGAGCTGGCCCTGGATGGCTCCCTGGGCCCGGAGCGGCCGGAATCCCTGCGGGAATCCATGCGCTATTCCCTGTTGGCCGGTGGCAAACGCCTGAGACCCATTCTCTGTCTGGCGGCCTGTGAGCTGGCCGGTGGCGATCGCTCCCTGGCCATGCCCACGGCGGTGGCCCTGGAAATGGTTCACACCATGTCGTTGATCCATGACGACTTGCCGGCTATGGACAACGACGACCTGCGCCGGGGCCGGCCGACGAACCACAAGGTCTATGGCGAAGCCAACGCGATCTTGGCGGGAGATGCCCTACTGACCAGGGCCTTTGAAATGGTGGCTTTGCGCAGCCCCGGGGTGCCCGCTGAGCAGCTGTTGCAGGTGGTGGGTGAGCTCTCGCTTGCTTCCGGTGCGCCTGGATTGGTGGGCGGCCAGGTGGTGGATCTTGAGTGCGAGGCCAAGCAGGTGGATCTCGAAACCCTCGAGTACATCCACCTGCACAAGACCGGAGCCCTGTTGCGGGCCTGTGTGGTGTGTGGCGCCCTGATCGCCGGGGCCTCCGATGAGCTGTTGGCTGCCCTGCGCACCTATGCCCGCGGCATTGGCCTGGCCTTCCAAATCATCGACGACATCTTGGATGTCACCGCCAGTAGCGAGGTGCTGGGTAAGACGGCGGGCAAAGATCTCACGGCCGATAAGACCACCTACCCCAAACTGCTTGGCCTGGAAGAATCCCGCCTTCGGGCTGATGCCCTGGTGGCAGAAGCCAAGGCTGCCCTCGCTCCCTGGAGCGGCCAAGCCAGCCCCCTGTTGGCCTTGGCCGACTACATCACGAGCCGTGATCGATGAACGCTCTCGAGGCCTTTTTTAACAACGGCGTCCTCGCCTGGGGATTGGCCGCCTGTGGGATCGCCCAGCTCTCAAAATTGGTGATTGAACTGGTGGTTCATCGCCGCTGGAACCCCAAGGTGCTGGTGGAGACCGGAGGCATGCCCTCTAGCCATTCGGCCTTGCTCACGGGCACGGCAGCTGGGCTGGGCTGGCAATTGGGTTTTGACGATCCCCTCTTTGCCCTGGCCGCGATTATGTGTTTTGTGGTGCTCTACGACGCCAGTGGGGTGCGCCGAGCGGCCGGCCTAACGGCGGCCCGCGTGAATTCCCAGACCCAGGATGAGTCCCAGAAGCCCCTGAAAGAAAACCTTGGCCATACCAGGCTTGAGGTGCTGGTG
>CAMDSS010000043.1 GCA_945907085.1 Cyanobium sp. NIES-981
TGCGTGGAGAGCGGCACCACCACCGAGCTCAACCTCGCCGATCGCATGCGCGAAATCAACGCTGCCTACACCCCGCTCAAATTCCAAACCGCCGACCAGACCTACTCGGCCTACCTGCAGGGGCGCTGCGTGGCCGTGACGAGCGACCGCTCCCAGCTGGCGGCCAAGCGCACCGGCTTCCCTACCCCGGCTGCCCACACCCTGCTGCCTGAGGTGCTCAGCAAGGAACCCCTCACCCCTGCCACGGTGAACGCTGATCCCGGCTGGGCCGATGCCGTGCGTTGGACGATCTATGCCCTGATGCAGGCCGAAGAACTCGGCATCACCCAGGCCAATGTGGCCGCCAAGGTGGTGGAAGCGAAGGCCAACCCCAACCTGGCGGATCTGCGTCGCTTCCTTGGCGTTGAAGGAGACTTCGGCAACCAGTTGGGCCTCCCCCCGGATTTTGTGGTGAAGGCGATCACGGCGGTGGGCAACTACGGCGAGGTGTTTGAGCGCAATGTGGGCAGTGGCTCCAAGCTCAAGCTGGAGCGGGGTCTCAACCGTCAGTGGAAAGAGGGCGGTCTGATCTATTCGCCCCCCTTCCGTTGATGGGTCCTTCGCTAAGGCCTGCTGCAACCACCCCGTGGTGGCGTAATCGCCGGGTGGTGCCCTTTGCGGTGCAAGCCGCCGCGGGCTTGGTGGTGCTGGTGGTGGTGGCCTTTTTGCTCGGCAATTTGGTGCGCAATCTCACCGCCGCCGGCTTGCTGCTGAGTTGGAGTTGGCTCGATAACCCGGCGGGGTTTGATCTGGCCGAATCCTCGATTCCCTTTTCGGCCAGCCAGCCCTATTGGCTGGCCCTGTTGGCTGGCTTGGTCAACACCTTGAAGGTGGTGGTGGTGGGCCTGGTGGGGGCCACCCTGTTGGGCACGGCGGTGGGCTCTGCCGCCTTTAGCAGCAACGGTTTGCTGAAGCGTTTGGCCCGGGGCTATGTGGAATTGGTGCGCAATATCCCGTTGCTGTTGCAGCTGGTCTTTTGGTATTTCGTGGTGTTTCTGGCCTTGCCGAATGGGGTAAACGCTATTCAGCTGCCTGGCCTTGTGTTGGCGAAGTCGGGGCTGTATTTGGGCTGGTTTGGGGAGGGTTGGCAGTGGCAGCTGCCCCAGCTCACTGGCGGGGTTTGGCACGCACCCCTGCGCCTCTCGGTGGAATTTGGCGCCCTGCTCACCGGGTTGGTTGTTTACACGGCGGCCTTTATTGCCGAGGTGGTGCGGGGGGGCATCGCCGCCGTGCCCCAGGGCCAATGGGAAGCGGCCCACTGCCTCGGGTTTTCGCCCTTGGTCACCCTGCAGCGGATCGTGATGCCCCAGGCCCTGCGGGTGATCGTGCCGGGGCTCAATAGCCAGTACATCTCCTTGGCCAAAAATTCCTCCCTGGCCGTGGCCTGCGGCTACACCGATCTCTATTCCGTTGCCGAAACCACCCTCAACCAAACGGGCCGGGCCGTGGAGGTGGTGGTCTTGCTGCTGGGCTCCTATCTGGTGATCGACCTGCTGATCTCGGCCCTGATGAATGGGCTCAATGCTGCGGTGCAGCTGAAGGAGCGCTGATGCCAGCTTTGTTGTCCCCCCTGGGCCCGGCCCCTTCCCGCTGGAAGCGCCTGCGCAGCGAGCTGTTTGGCAGCCGGGTGGATGGCCTGATTTCGATTGCCCTAGGGGCGGCCTTGGTGGCGATCGCCTTTGGCTTGCTCAAGTGGACCCTCTTCCAGGCCCAATGGGCCGTGATCCAGGCCAACAGCACCCTGTTTGCGGTGGGCCGTTATCCGATTGAGCAGCAGTGGCGCCTCTGGCTACTCACCGCCCTGCTGGCCGCCGCCACCGGGTTGAGTTGGGGCCTGTTGCGCGCCCTTCCCCGGGATCAACCCTCGGGCCAGCGCTGGCCCTTCAACGATCGCCTGGCGGCTGGGGTGTTGGTGGCCCTGGCCCTGGCCGTGCCCCTTTGGCTCCAGCTCAGCCTGGCGATCCAGCTGCGCTGGTGGGGGATCACGGCCCTGGTGTTGGTGTTGCGCTGGGCGTTGGCTCGCTGGGGCAGCGACGTGCCCCGGAGGATCCAACGGCTGGTGCCGCTTCTATGGCCAGGGCTGTACTTGGTGGGCATGGTGCTGATCAGCGGTGGCCTCGGGCTGATCCAGGTCGCCCCTGCCCAATGGGGCGGGCTGCTGCTGACCCTGGTGGCCTCCAGCTTCGCGATCTTGCTCTGTTTTCCCCTGGGTCTGGTGCTAGCCCTGGGCCGGCGCAGTGAACTGCCCCTGCTGCGCTGGGGATCGGTGGTTTACATCGAATTCATCCGGGGTGCCCCGCTGATCACCCTGCTCTTTTTGGGCCAGAACATTCTTGGCTTTTTGCTCCCCGGGGGCCTAGCCCCCGATCGGGTGTGGAGGGCCGCCTGGGTGCTCACCTTCTTCGCGGCGGCCTATGTGGCGGAGGCCCTGCGCTCCGGTTTGGCAGCCGTGCCCCGCGGCCAGCTGGAAGCGGCCCAATCCCTTGGCATGACCATGCCCCAATCCCTAGTTCAGGTGGTGCTGCCCCAGGCCCTGCGGGTGGCCTTGCCCGCGGTGGTAGGCCAGTTCATCACCCTGCTCCAGGACACCACTTTGCTGTCGCTGATTGGCCTGCTCGACCTGTTGGGCACGGCCCGGGCCGTGATGGCGAACCCCGCCTTCCTGGGCAAAAGCGCCGAGGTCTATCTGGTGCTGGCGGTGTTGTTTTGGGGCTGCTGCGCCGCCCTGGGGCTCGGTAGCCGAGCCCTGGAAACCCGCCTCAACCCCAGTGAGCAGGCCAGGTATCAGCGATGACGTCGCCCCCTTCCGGCACACCTGTCACCATGGCTTCTAGGAACCCGGCTGTGATGGACCCCATTCTCGAAGCGCGGGGTGTCCAAAAGTGGTATCCGAATGGTTACCACGCCCTGCGGGGGGTGGACCTCACCGTGCACCGCGGCGAAGTGGTGGTGATCATGGGCCCCTCCGGATCCGGCAAAAGCACCTTCATTCGCACCTTCAATGCCCTGGAGGATTTCCAGCAGGGCTCCATCACGATCGATGGCCTCAGCATCAATGAGGACACCCGCAACATCGAGGCCATTCGCCGCGAGGTGGGGATGGTGTTCCAGCAGTTCAACCTGTTCCCGCACCTGAGCGTGCTCGACAACCTCACCCTGGCGCCGGTGTTGGTGCGCAAGCGAGCCAAGGCCCAGGTGGAGCGCGAAGCCCTGGAGTTGCTGGAGCGGGTTGGCATTGGCGAGCAGGCCCATAAATTTCCAGGCCAGCTCTCGGGCGGTCAGCAGCAGCGGGTCGCCATCGCCCGTTCGCTCTGCATGGAGCCGCGCTTGATGTTGTTTGACGAACCAACCAGTGCCCTCGATCCGGAGATGGTGCAGGAGGTGCTGGAGGTGATGCAGGAGCTCGCCGCCGATGGCATGACCATGGTTGTCGTCACCCATGAGGTGCGCTTTGCGCGCAATGTGGCCAGCCGGGTGGTGCTGATGGCCGAGGGAGAGGTGGTGGAAATCGCGCCTCCCGAGCAGTTCTTCACGGCTCCTAGCCACCCCCGCACCCAGCAGTTTCTTCAGCAAATCGGTTGATGTCCGTGCTTTCTTCCCGCTTGATTCGCTACGTGCGTTTCCCGTTGGCGCTCTCAGCCATTGGCTTGGTAGCGGTGTTGGGGTTCCAGGGGTTGCAGGCGGCCTGGTTGACCCTGGTGCTGCTGTTACTGGAGATCTCCCTCTCCTTCGACAACGCGATCGTGAATGCCCGGGTGCTGGATCGCATGACCCCCGGCCAGCAAAAGTTTTTCCTCACCTGGGGTCTGGTGATCCCGGTATTTGGCGTGCGCTTTTTGGGTCCCTTGGTGATGGTGGCCCTGGCCGGCCAGGTGGGCCTGGGCGAGGCCCTGGATGCGGCCTTGCACCATCCAGACCACTACCGGGAATTACTCGAGATCGCCGAGCCCAGGATCCTGGCCTTTGGCGGCATGTTCCTGTTGATGGTGTTTCTGCACTACTTCTTCGACGACGCCAAAACCCTGCATTGGTGGACCTCCCTGGAGAAGCGCCTCAGCGCTGCCGGCCGTATTGAGGCCCTGGAAGTGGCCGTGGCCCTGATCGTGCTGCTGGTGCTCGTGGCTATCGCCCCAGGGGAGATGCGGGGCGACCTGATGGTGTGTGGTGTCTTGGGTGTGGTGCTGCAACTCTTGGCCACCTCGCTGGCCGATGCCTTTGGTGATGAGGCCCAGGCCGGGGCTCGGGTGGCGGCTGGCGGTGGGTTGGCGAGCTTCCTTTACCTGGAATTGCTCGATGCGTCCTTCAGCCTGGATGGCACGATCGGCGCCTTTGCGATCACCTCAAACATCATCTTGATCGTGGTGGGCCTGGGTCTTGGGGCCCTGTTCATCCGCTCCCTCACCTTGATGCTCACCAGGGAAAGGGCCCTTGAGGAGCTCATCTACCTAGAACATGGAGCCCACTACGCCATTGGGGCCTTGGGTTTGTTGATGCTGGTGGGGATTCCCTTGGGAGCCCACCATCTGCATGTGCCCGAATGGCTGAGCGGCTTGATCGGCATTGTGCTCTTGGCCATTGCCCTGGTGGATTCGATCAGGCAGGGCAAGCGTCCTGCTTAAACCCTCTTCTTAAACCCCCTGCTTAGGGGGTCTCCTCACTCCCCGCCTGCACAGTGCCCGCCGGTTCAGGCGGGAGGGATCTTGAGATGGAAACGCGCAAAACAGCGATGACTAAAACTGTCACGGCCGCCAAAAAAGCGGTAGTGGCGACGTGTTGAAGCTTGACCCGGTGGGCTTGGGCCTTGTCCGCCCGGGGATGGCCGCAATCTGAGCAGATCAGCATGGTGTTGGTGCGACCCACCTTGGTCACCATGCGGCCACCGCATTTCGTGCAGGACAAGGCTGCGGCCCCCACTGGATCGATGCTGACCCATCACCCTAGGAGCCAGGGTTTTGGGCTTGCGTATCCGATGCCTCCAAAAGCAACCCCAGGCGCCCTACGATATTGAAACTCACTCTCAATAAGCCCCGTCCAATGCGAACGCCCGCCCACTTGGCCGATTTGGCTCCAGGGCAGTCAGCCACCATCGCGGCCATTGAGGCCCATGCGGGGCTTCGCAACCGACTCGAGGCCCTTGGGCTCAGCCGGGGGCAGCGGGTGCAGATGCTGCGCCGGGCCTGGTTGGCGGGCCCCCTGCATGTGCGCGTTGGCATGACCGAACTCATGCTGCGCCGCGCCGATGCCGCCAGGGTGGGTCTGGAAGCGGGCCTGGAGGCGTGGCCGGTGGCGGCGTGAGCACGATCGCCGTCTTGGGCATGCCCAATACGGGCAAGTCGACCCTGTTCAACCAGCTCACCGGCAGCCATGCCCATATCGGCAATTGGCCCGGGATCACGGTGGATTTGATGCAGGCCGAGGTGGATCTGCAGGGCACCCCCGCCCAGCTGGTGGACCTGCCTGGGATCTACGACCTGCGCGGCCACTCCGACGACGAGGCGGTGGTGCGCCGCTTCCTGGAATCCACTCGCCTCGATTTGGTGGTGGTGGTGCTCAATGCCAGCCAGCTCGATCGCCAATTGCGGCTGGCCCTCCAGGTGCGGCAGCTGGGTTTGCCTGCGGTGCTGCTGCTCAACATGGCCGATGAGGCCAAGCGTTTTGGCGTCAGCATCGATACCGCCAGCCTGGCCGAGGCATTGGCCATGCCCGTGGTGCTGCTGAGCGCCAAATACCGCCGCGGCTTGGGGGAGGCCCGCCATCAAATGGCCAAGGCCATTGCGAAGGGGGTGACCCAGGAGGGCACTGACGGTGCGCAAGCTGCCGTGGCCCAGCTCGATGCTTGTCTGGCCGAAGGGGATGACGCCCTCCAGCGGCAGATCGCCCAGCTCATGGAGCGTTCGGTGACCCTGCCGCCCCAGTGGCGGGATCGCCTCACCCGGCGGCTCGATGGGGTGTTGCTGCATCCGCTGCTGGGCCTGCCGCTGTTCTTCCTGGTGATGGCCCTGATGTTTCAGGCCATCTATGCCATTGGCGTGCCGCTGCAGGAAGCCCTGGGCACCCTGCTCGACAGCTTTGGCCAGGGGGTGATCGCCCCGCTGATCCGTGGGCTGCCCGCCTTTGCCCAGGGGTTTTTGCTCGAGGGGGTCTACCAAGGCATTGGCACGGTGAGTGCCTTTTTGCCGGTGATCTTTTTGTTCTTCCTCGCCATGGGCGTGGTGGAAGACAGCGGCTACCTCTCGCGGGCCGCCTACTTGATGGATGCCTTCATGGAGCGGCTGGGGCTGGATGGCCGCTCCTTCGTGCTCTCGCTGATGGGTTTTGGCTGCAATGTGCCGGCGATCATGGGCACCCGGGTGATGCGGGATCGGGGGCTGCGGTTGCTCTCGATGCTGATCATTCCTTTTTCGCTCTGCTCCGCCCGCCTGAACGTTTTCCTGTTCATGGCCTCCGTCTTTTTTGCTCCCCGGGTGGGGGGCCTGGTGATCTTTGGCCTCTACGTGATGAGCTTTGCGGCGGCCATCGTCACGGCGTTGCTGTTTAAGGGGCGCTTCGCGAGCAATGAGCCCCTGGTGCTGGAACTCCCCCCCTACCGCTTCCCCACCCTGCGCCAGATGTTCAGCCGGGCCTGGCTGGAGGTGCGGCACTTCTGGTTTTGGTCGAGGCGCTTCATCATTTTTGGGGTGGTGGCCGTGTGGCTGCTCAACAACTTGCCCTTCGGGGTGGAGCCGGCTTCGGCCCAGTCGTTTTCCGGCTGGATTGGCCGGGCCTTGATGCCCGTGCTCGGGCCCCTGGGCATCAACCCCAAGCTGGCGGTGGCGTTGCTGTTTGGCTTCATCGCCAAGGAGATCGTGCTGGGTGGGTTGGCCGTGATTTATGGCCAGGCCAATCCCTTGGCCCTCGGCCACGCCCTGGCCTTGGATGTGAATTGGGTTCAGGCGGTGAGTTTCATGCTCTTCACCCTGCTCTATACGCCTTGCCTGTCCACGGTGGCGGTGATCCGCAGTGAATCCAAGAGTGCCAAATTCACCTGGTTTTCGGTGCTGTGGTCGTTAGCCCTCGCCTGGGTCACGAGCTTTGGCTTTTATCAGCTGGCTACGGCCCTGGGCTGGGGGTCTTTGGTGCTGCATTAAGTAGCAGTCTGGTGAAAGTGAACGATCACGATTGCTTGTGGATCCAATAGGTAACGGCATCCCCCAAAACTCGTCAGGTAGGCGGGTTTGATCCCTATGGTTTTCGGCCCATCTACTTTTAGGGCTTCTCTCAATGACCGCTGCCTTTTTGCAGACGGCCTGGCTGGTTCCCCTTTATCCCCTCGTGGCGGCAGTGTTGTCGCTGTTGTGGTCGCCGGGGCTGATCAAGCGCACGGGCCCCCGCCCCTGCGGCTATTTGAACCTGCTGATGGTAACTGTGGCCTTCGGCCACAGCGTGCTGGCCCTGCTGGCGTTGCACACCAATTCCCTGGCGGGCCCTGATGCCCTCTATGCCCCAATTCGCTTTGGTTGGCAGTGGCTCTCCACCGCCGGATTGACCATTGGTTTTGATGGGGTAATAACCGAACCCGCCCTCATCGCCATGACGGTGATTACGGGGGTGCACGTGCTCACCCAGATCTATGCGATTGGCTATTTGGAAATGGACTGGGGTTGGCCCCGCTTTTTTGGTTGCTTGAGCTTTTTTGAGGCCGGTTTGTGTGCCTTGGTGCTCACCGATTCCCTCTTTTTCAGCTATGTGTTGCTGGAGCTCCTCACCCTGGGCACCTACCTGGTGGTGGGCACCTGGTACAACCAGCCCCTGGTGGTGAAAGGGGCCCGGGATGCCTTCCTCACCAAGCGCATCGGCGATTTGGGGCTGTTGGCTGGCCTGGTGGCGATCCTGCCGGTGACGGGCACCTGGAATTTCCACGGCCTGGCCAGTTGGGCCCAAAGCCTGGCGGCGAGCCAGCCCGCAGATGCCCCCCTGCCCTGGAGCCTCACCCTGATCCTGCTCGCCCTGGTGGCCGGGCCCATGGGCAAGTGCGCCCAGATTCCCCTGCACCTTTGGCTGGATGAGGCCATGGAGAGCCCCTTGCCCTCCACGGTGTTGCGCAATTCGGTGGTGGTGCTGGGCGGTGCCTGGGTGCTGCTGCGCTTGGAGCCCCTGTTGGTGTTGAGCCCCTTAGTGCAAACCACCCTGGTGGCGGTGGGTGGTGCCACCGCGGTGGTGGCCTCCCTGATTGCCCTGGCCCAAACCGATGTCAAACGGGCCCTCTCCTTTTTGGTGAGCAGCTGGTTGGGCCTGTTGTTTGTGGCGGTGGGCCTGGGGGGAACGGATGTGGCCGACCACCTGCTGCTCGTCTACCCCCTGCCGATGGCCCTGCTGTTGATGGCGGTGGGCACCGTGGTGATTAGCAATGTGACCCAAGACCTCACCCAGCTCGGCGGCCTCTGGAGCCGGCGACCCTTGATGGGCCTGGCCTTCCTCACCGGCGCTGCCGGCTTGATGGGGCTGCCTCCCTTTGGCGGCTTTGCGGCCCTGCGCGAATTGTTGGAGTTGGTGGCGGGCAGCTCCCAGCCGGTGCTCTTGACCGGCCTGGTGCTCCTCACCAATGCCCTGATCAGTGGGGGGCTGATTCGGGTGTTTTGTCAGATTTGGGGAGGAGATCCCACCCCTTTCACCGTGCGCTCCGCCGAAGTGCTGTGGCTGATGGTGCTGCCCACCCTGCTGTTGATGGGTGTGGTGCTGCACCTGCCCCAACTCTTTGCGGCCAACGGCATTTTTGCGGTGGCACCCCTGCCGGGCTGGGGCCCGATGGCTTGGCCCTTGGTGGGCTCCACCGTCTTGGGCGGGGGGCTTTCGGCCTTCTTCTATCTCCGGCCCCATCCTTTGGCCCATCTGCCTTCTGCCCTGGGCGGGCTTCAGGATTGGCTTGCGGCTGATATGCAAACCGAGCGTTTCTATCAACGCACCCTGGTGGGCTTGGTGGTGGTCTTGGCCCGCTGGAGCGCCTGGTCCGACCAGCGCCTGGTGGATGGCTTCAGCAGCCAGGCGGGGGCGGCGGCCCTGGCCAGCTCCCGCCGTTTAGGCCTTACCACCACGGGCCGTACCCAGGCCTATGCCCTCACCTTGGTGCTGGGCGTGTTGTTGATGGCGGTCTGGCTGTTGGCCCGGCCTGTTGTTGTTCCCATCGCTGGATTGGGCTGATGGATTCCCTGATGTTGTTGTTGGTGCTGCTGTTGCCCCTGGGGGCAGGGGTGGCCATTCCCGTGCTCAATCCCCAGCTGGCCCGCCCCGTTGCCCTGGCCGTGGCCGCTGCCCAAGTGGCCCTTGGCCTGGGGATGGCCCTAGGCGCGCAGGACCTTTCGGCCTATGCGATCATCCAGAGCTGGCTGCCCCGGCTCGGCCTGGCCTTGGATCTGGGCCTGGATGGGGTCTCGCTGCCCCTGGTGCTGCTGGCGTCAGCCCTCACCGCCATGGCGGTCATGGCGACTCCGGCGAGCCAAGAGCGCCCGCGCTTCTATTTCTCCTTGCTGTTGGCCACAAATCTGGGCTTGGTGGGGGCTTTTCTGGCCCGCAATGCCCTGCTGTTTGTCTTCGCCTACGAGCTGATCTTGATCCCCACCACCCTGTTGGTGGCCTCCTTCGGTGGGGCCAAGCGGGCCGGGGCGGCCGTGCGTTTCCTCACCTACGGGGCGGCCTCTGGCCTCACCTTGCTGGCGGCGGTGTTGGCCTTTGTTTGGCTCCAGCCCGGCGCTGGCGTTGGCTCTATCACTGGCTCTGGGCAGGGAGCCTTGAGCTTTGCCTACGCCGACCTGGCCCAGCACGCCCTTTCACCAGAGAATCAGCGCTGGGTGATGGCCTTGGTGCTGTTGGCCTTTGGCCTGAAGCTGCCGGTCGTGCCCTTGCACGGCTGGCAGCCAGCCACCTACAGCCAGGCCCCCACCCCGGTGGCGATGCTGCTCAGTGGGGCCGTGTCCAAATTGGGGGCCTACGGGCTGCTGCGTTTTGGCCTCGAGCTTCTGCCCGACACCTGGGCCGCCTGGTCGCCCTGGATTGCGGCGGTTGGAGCGATCAGTGCCATCTACGGCGCCCTCAACGCCATCGCCCAGCTCGACATGCGCCGGTTGGTGGCCTACAGCTCCCTGGGCCACATGGGCATGCTGGTGTTGGCCCTGGCGGCGGCCACGCCCTTGAGCCTCCAGGGGGTGGTGGCCCAGATGCTCGCCCATGGCTTGATCATTGCCCTGCTCTTCAGTGTGGTTGGAATGATTGAGGCCAAAACGGGCACCAGTTCCATTAGCGAGCTTTCCGGTTTGCTCAACCCCCAGCGGGGCCTGCCCTTCACCTTGGGCTTGATGTTCCTGGGTTTGATGGCGGCGGCCGGGGTGCCAGGGCTGGCTGGTTTTGTGGCCGAATTGCTGGTGTTTGAAGGCAGCTGGACCGCCTTCCCCCTGCCCACCCTGGTTTGTTTGGTGGCCTCCGGTTTGACGGCGGTCTATGCGGTGCGGCTGTTCAACCGGGTGGGTTTTGGTCGCCTCGACAACGCCCGGGCCGATTGGACAAGCACCACCTGGCCTGAGCGTTTGCCCGCCATGGTGCTCGCCGCTGCGGTGCTGATAGCGGGCGTCTGGCCCCAGGCCCTCACCGGATTGAGCGAAAGCACAACAGCTGGCTTGGCAATCCGAACAGCTTTGGCCACGGCTACAGCCCCCCTGATTTCCTGATTCGCCCCTAAGCCATGACAGCCACCGTCACCGGGGTTCGCCCCGCCCAGATTCCGCCCTCAACCCACGCCTACGCCGAGGTGATCCATCGGCTCGAGGCGGGTGGATCGATGCTGCCGGACACGCCCGAGAATCTCCAGCAAATCATCGGCATCTACAAGGCCTATGCCGTGCCGATGGATTTCTATTGGCGCGATTTGCTTTACATCGCCGAGCGGGTGTTCCTCAACCCCCTGCCGGCCTTCAAATACTTCATCTCCCAGGAGTACCT
>CAMDSS010000044.1 GCA_945907085.1 Cyanobium sp. NIES-981
CGGCACCCAGAACCTGCTGGGCTGCATTAAAACCTCGATGGGCACCCTGGGAGCCCGCACCCTCAAGGAAATGCAGCAGGTGGAAGTGGTGGTTGCCCCTTCCTTGCTCACGGAGGGCAAGGTTTACCAAAAAGCCCAACAGCTAGGCATGGGCAAGTAGGTCCTATCTTGACTTTGTGGGGGCTACGGCTCGCACACTCCTCACACCCTCCGGCCCGGCGCGTCCGGGCTTTTTGTCTTCTCCTGCAGGCCCCAGTGCCACCGGCCTGCAACGCTTCCATAAAATCTGTGGTTGCCAACAAACAACCTTGCTAGATTCCCAGAACCCTGGTCCCTGCAAGGATGTCGAGCGCCACCGCAGTCACTGACGCATCATTCGAGCAAGACGTGCTCAAGAGCGATGTGCCCGTGCTGGTTGATTTCTGGGCCCCCTGGTGTGGCCCCTGCCGCATGGTGGCCCCCATTGTCGACGAAATCTCCAAGGAATTCGAAGGCAAAATCAAGGTTTTCAAGCTGAATACCGACGAAAACCCCAACGTCGCCAGCCAGTACGGGATCCGCAGCATCCCCACCTTGATGATCTTCAAAGGCGGCCAAAAGGTCGACACCGTGGTGGGTGCGGTGCCCAAGACCACCCTGTCCGGCACGATCTCTAAGTACCTCTAAGCCAGAAGCCCGAGGCTCGCCCTGCATCACCCAGGCCAGAGGCAACCCGCGAGCACAGCATGAGCCGGATTGGTCTGATCGACTACGGCATGGGCAATCTGCATTCCGTGCAGCGCGCCTTTGAACGGATCGGCACCAACGTGGTTGCCGTGCAGGACCCGGGGGCGATGGCAGCTTGCGACGCCCTCGTGCTTCCTGGTGTTGGGGCCTTTGACCCTGCCATGGAACGGCTGAACGCCAGCGGCCTGGCCCCAGCCATCCACGCCTGGTGCCAGGCGGGCAAGCCCCTGCTGGGCATCTGCCTGGGCTTGCAACTGCTGTTCGAGGGCAGCGACGAGGGGGTTTTGCCTGGGTTGGGCCTGATCAAAGGCCGGGTAGTGGCGCTGCCGCGTAAACCCGGCCACCCCATTCCCCACATGGGCTGGGAACCGCTGGTCCCCGCCGAGCCCAGCCCCTTGCTCCCAGCTGGCGCCGGCGAAAGCTGGGTGTATTTCGTGCACTCCTATGCCGCAAGTCCCAGCGATCCGCGCTTCACTACGGCCCTGGTGAACTACGCGGACCAAACGGTCACCGCGGCGGTCTGGCAAGGGGCCATTGGAGCCTGCCAATTCCATCCCGAAAAATCTGGCGATGCGGGGGAGGCCATCCTGCGGCGCTGGCTCACCTGGCTGCAGGCATGAACGCCCCATGACCCTGCGCATCAGTGGCGGGCGCAAACTCCTCAGCCCCCCTGGGGAGATCGCCCGGCCCACCGCCTCGAGGGTGCGGCTGGCGGTGATGAACCTGCTGGCCCCGGAGTTGCCCGGTTGCCGTTGGCTGGATCTCTGCTGCGGCAGTGGCGTGATGGCCTGCGAGGCCATCCAACGGGGGGCTGGGGCTGTGGTCGCCATCGAGCAAGACCGACGCATCGCGGCGATTGCCAAAGCGAACCTTGAAGCGGTTGCCCAAGGCTCCCCAAGCCAATCCCGCTTTTGGGTGCACTGCAGCGACGTGAAACGCTGGCTCGCCAAGGGAGCTGGAGCGAGCTCAGATTCAGCCGGGGAGGGGGCCTTTGATCTGATCTATGCCGACCCCCCCTACGCAGCCGGGATCTACGGCGCGATTGCCGCAGGGGTCAGCCGGGGGGGATGGCTCAAGCCGAACGGGCTGATGGTCTGGGAATGTGCCACAACCAAACCACCCATGCTTCCGGCTGGATGGCAGCTGGCCGATCAACGGCGCTACGGCAGCACTAGCGTGATGATCCTGAAGCTGGATTCAGCTGTCGAGGATGGTGCCGCGACGGTATTGGTTCCAGGCCGCCACGAATAGGCCAAGCAAGGTCACGGGAATCAGTCCGAGAACGATGCCGCAAAGCAGGGGTTCGATCATGGAAAGCCCGGTGACATGGTCAAGGCACAATTCTTTCACGCCCAGGGCCACTGGTGCGAGCTATTTCCACCAACTGTGACCAGCGAGTTCCCCCCAACCCAATCGGCCAACGCGGCGCCCACCGAATCGTCGTTGGACGACGCGGTCCAACGGCCCAGCCTGATCGCTGCCCTGGTCGTCGCTGCCGCCATCGCTTGCATCGCCGTGGTGCTGCTGGTCTTACCGGCGACCAATCGGGATCCCTACACCCGCCAAACCCTCGGCCTCCATGGGTCGGCCGAAAACGGCGGCAAGTTGTTTCTGATCAATTGCGCTGGCTGCCATGGGATCGCTGGTCAGGGCCTGGTGGGGCCCAACCTGCACGCCGTTGCCAACCGCAAAAACCAACGCCAACTGATTCAGCAGGTGGTCAGTGGCAAAACCCCACCCATGCCCCGGTTCCAACCGGAGCCCCAGGCGATGGCCGACCTGCTGGCCTATCTCAACAGCCTGGTCTGAGATGGATCAGCCCGGATTAGCGCCCCCAAGACCCCAACGGGTGGTCGTGTTGGTGGAACCAGCCGGCCCCCTCAATGTGGGCAGCGTGGCCAGGCTGTGCGCCAATTTTCAAATCGATGAGCTGCGCCTGATCAATCCCCGCTGCGACCACCTCGGCGAGGAGGCCCGTTTGATGGCCGTCCATGCCGCGGCCATGCTCGAGGGAGCCACCATGTTCAGCAGCCTGGCTGGGGCCTTGGCCGATTGCCGGCGGGTGGTTGCCACCAGTGGTCGCCACGATGGGGAGCCCCTGCCCCTACTTCCCCCGTCCGAAGCCCTGACTTGGCTGGTGGAACCCTCAGAGACCAACAACTCCCCCGTGGCGGTGGTCTTTGGTCGGGAGGACCGGGGCCTCTCCAATGACGAGATGCTGCAGGCGGGGCGGCTCCTCAGCCTGGGCACGGGACCGGCCTATTGCTCCCTCAACCTCTCCCATGCCGTGGCCGTGGTGCTGCATGAACTGCACCAGCTCCCCCGCGAGCAGCCCCCCCAATCCATTGGCCCCTTAGGCCCCTTAGGCCTGGCCGAACCCTGCCAGCGGCAGGACTTGGAGGCCATGCTCAACGATGCCGAACACCTGTTGATGGAGGTGGGTTTTCTGTATCCCCACACCAGCCATGCCCGCATGGCCAAGGTGCGCAACCTGCTGCAGAGGGCGCAGATCTCGAGCGACGAAGTGGCCTTGGTGCGAGGGATGGTGCGCCAGTTGCGCTGGGCCAGCCAAAGCCGGAACCCCAACCAGACCCCTTAGCGTCGGTGCACTCCCCAAACCCCATGCCTCCGTGACGGCTGGCCGTTCGCCCCGCAGTCCCAAAAACCGGCTTCCGCAGCCGCTCCAGCTGGTCCTACGGCTGGCCGTGATGGGCATTGGCCTGGGTGTCATCACGGGCACCGCCTTGAAGCTGCTGGCCCCCCACCTGGCCCAGGGCGCCATCCAGACACCAAAGGTGGAGGCCGCTAACCCCAGCGTGCCGATTAGCAGCCAAGGATTGAGTAGCGGCAGTTTTGAACCCCGCACCGAACTCAAGGCCCTGAGCGCCCGCTGGGCGCAGTTGGCCCAGGCCCAGGGCGGCCTCCAAGCCAGCGGCTTCCTCCTGGTGCTCGATGACGGTCGCTACGCCCAACTGCAGCCGGATCGCCCCCAGCCAGCCGCCAGCTCCATCAAAACGCCTGTGTTGCTTGCTGGCTTGCAAGAACTGGATGCTGGCACCTTGCGCTGGAACGAGGGCCTGCCCCTCACCAAAGAGGTGGTTGGCGGCGGCGCTGGGTGGATGGCAAACAGGCCCATGGGTACCCGCTTCCCCTTCTTTGAAGCCGCCACCGAAATGATTCGGGTGAGCGACAACAGCGCCACCAACCTCTTGATCAAACGCCTGGGCGGCAAAACAGCCATCAACAGCCGCTTTACGGCCCTGGGGCTGCCCGCCACGGTGGTGCGCAACTGGCTGCCCGATCTCCAGGGCACCAACACCACCAGCTCCCGGGACCTCGCCAAAGTGATTGCCATGGTGGATACGGGCCAAAAACTCAGCCCTCGGGCCCGGGATTTGTTCCGCGAAATCATGGGCACCTCCCGCACCAACACCCTGATCCCCCTGGGCCTGTTGCAGGGCTTGGGCCAGGACGCCGCCGATCCGGATGCCGCCTTGAAAAGCTTTGGCATCACCGTCTACAACAAAACAGGCGATATCGGCATCGCCTACGCCGATGCCGGCCTGATCCAACTTCCCAATGGTCAGCGAGCGGTGGCTGCCTTCATGGTGAAAGGGCCGTTTAACGATCCCCGCTCCACCGATTTAATTCGCGCCATGGCCGCCGAAGTGGCCAAAACCCTGGTCGGCAAACCATGAAGCCCTTCGCTCTGCTGGCGTCTGCGGTCCTACCGGCCATCGCCACCACCACAACTGCTATCGCCTTTGTTCCAGCCCTTGCTGCCCCCCCAGCGGCGCAGCGCCCGCAACCCGTTGTGCGCCCGCAACCGGTGCTGCGCCCCCAATCCGTGGCTCCCCTGCCTGGGGGCCTCGATCAGGTGCTGGTGGTCAACGACAACAACCCTGAGTTGATCACCGGAGCGGGAATTCTGCTCTCCACCTTCCCGGGATCTGGCCGTCCCCACCCTGCCGCCCACTTGGATGTGCCCCTGAATGGCCGCTTCGACCTGTTCAGCCACCACGTGTATGCCGGCAAGCCCGAAAGCCTCGATTCGACCCTCTGGGTCGCGGTTGTGGCCCAACCCCGCGGCAAGCAGCCGGTGACCATGCGGCTGCTTGCCGGATCGACCGCCCTCTCCCAATCCGTGGATGGCATCCAACCCGGCGCCCCGTTCCTGCCCCTGCCCTCGGTGCTGCGCCAAAGCGACCCACCGATCTATGCGGGCCCCGGCAGCCGGGTGGCCACCGAACTGCTGCTTAAGCAGAGAAGTGCGCTCCTCCCCGAAAGCTGGACCCTGCCGGCCGGTGTGGCCTCCCCGCTCGTGGTGTTGCCCATGCCCGTTCGGGGTCTTGACCCCCTCCTCAATGGTCGCAATTTGCAGTTGCGGCTTGAGAGCAACGGCCCCGTGAGTGTGGCCACCCTGGCGGCCTTTGGCGACAACAGCCAACCGCCCGCCCTGGCGGTGTGGCAAAAACTGCTCGATGGTGACCTCAGCCCCAAGGAACATGCCCCTACCCCCCGGGGCAGCACAGGGGCCATGGTGTATTCCCGGGTGAGCGGGGTGCAGGTGGGCAGCACCTGGACTGGCCGCATCACCGACCCCGGCAAAGCCACCTTGAGCACAAGCCAGGCGCCGATCTCCTGGCCCATCAGCAGCCTCGAGCGGGGCAGCCTCGGCACCCGCCAGGTTCAAACAGCCCCCTTGAAGGCCGCCTATCCGGGCACCGCCTGGGCAGCCCATGGCAATTACGGCATCGAGTACAACCTGGTCCTGCCCCTGCGCAACAACAGCCAGCAGCCGGTCATTTTGCAACTGGCGTTCGAATCGCCCCTCAAAAGCGACGCACCAGCCGGGGGCCTGCGCTTCAACGCCACCCCAAGCCGGGCGGTGATGTTCCGCGGAACGGTGGAGGTTTCGGGCTTGGACAACGCTGAAGGCAAAGCCAGTGGTCGCGAGCGCTTCCACCTGGTGCAACGGGCAGGGGAACCGGGGCCCGTGCTCGGAACCATCAGCCTGGCGGCCGGGGCCCAGCGCCAGGTACAGGTGCGCCTGATCTATCCGGCCGATGCCACGCCACCGCAGGTGCTCAGCCTGCTGCCTGTGAAACAATCCGAATCTTCCCCAGTAATTCTCCCGTGACTCCAGCCCGCAAGCGCCGAGTCTTCCCCTTCACTGCCATCGTGGGGCAGGAGGAGATGAAGCTGGCCCTTCTGCTCAACGTGATCGATCCGCGCATTGGCGGCGTGATGATCATGGGAGATCGGGGCACGGGCAAGTCCACCACGATTCGAGCCCTCGCCGACCTACTCCCTGAGATCGATGTGGTGGCCGGCGACCCCTACAACAGCTCCCCCTCGGACCCCGACCTCCAGAGCAGCGAGGTGCGCCTCAGGGACGAGCAGGGAGAGCAGCTCGCCACCGAGAAACGCCAGGTGCCCATGGTGGACCTCCCCCTGGGGGCCACGGAAGATCGGCTCTGCGGCACGATCGATATCGAGAAAGCCCTCAGTGAGGGGATTCGGGCCTTTGAGCCGGGCCTGTTGGCCAAGGCCAACAGGGGCCTGCTTTACGTGGATGAAGTGAACCTGCTCGACGATCACCTGGTCGACGTGCTCCTCGATTCAGCCGCTTCGGGCTGGAACACGGTGGAGCGCGAAGGGGTGTCGGTGCGCCACCCAGCTCGGTTTGTGCTGATTGGCTCTGGCAACCCCGAGGAAGGGGAACTGCGCCCCCAGCTCTTGGATCGCTTTGGCATGAGCGTGGAAGTGCGCACCGTGCGGGATCCCGAGCTGCGGGTCCAGGTGGTGGATCAACGGACCAGCTTTGACAACGATCCCGACAACTTCAACAACGCCGTTCAAGGCACCCAGGATGCGCTGCAAGCCAGGGTTGTCGAAGCCCAGAACCGCTTGGGCCAGGTGGTGATTGACGACGACCTGCGCATTCGGATCTCCGCGGTGTGCGGCGAGCTGGACGTGGATGGCCTGCGCGGTGACATCGTCACCAACCGGGCGGCCCGGGCCCTGGCCGCCTTTGAACGGCGCCAGGAGGTCACAGAAGACGACGTCGCCCGGGTGGTGGCCTGCTGCCTGCGTCACCGCCTGCGCAAGGATCCACTCGAGCAGATCGACTCTGGTGATCGGGTTGTGAAAGTGTTCTGCAAGGTGTTTGACCGTCCTGAAAGCACGGATCGTCGGGAGTTCGAGCTCGCCCTCGCCGCCTAGGTCCCCTGTACTGCTGCGGTTGACTCGCCCATGCGCATCCTCGGCATTGATCCCGGCCTGGCCCGGGTGGGCTACGGCGTCATCGAGGTGGAGGGAAGGGGAGTCAACACCAAGCAACAGATGCTGGATTGCGGAATCATCCGCACCGACCCCGGCACCTGCGATGGGGTGCGGATGGTGGAAATTGCCCGCGATCTCCGGGTGCTGATCCGCCAATGGCAGCCGGATTTGGCCGTGGTGGAAAAGTTTTTCTTTTACCGCTCCAGCACCACGATCTCCGTGGTGCAAGCCCGGGGCGTGGTGATGATGACGCTGGCGCGGTTTCGGGTGCCGGTGGCGGAATTCCCGCCGATGCAAATCAAATTGGCCCTCACCGGATCGGGCCATGCCCAAAAAGATGAGGTTCTCGATGCGGTGATGCGAGAACTGAACCTCGACCATCCCCCCAAACCCGACGATGCCGCCGACGCCCTAGCGGCAGCTCTCACCGGCTGGTACCAGCGATGAGTCACCCTGCAGCAGAGCAAGCCCCCAAAAAAGCTGCCCTGCGGCGCCACTACCGGGCTTTACGCCAAACCCTGCTGCCCCAAGCCGGTCCTGCGATTGCAGACCAGCTCCAGGCAGCCCTGGGCCTACTCACCGCAGCTGATCAGCATCTCGGCCTCTATTGGCCCCTGGCAGGCGAAGTGGACCTGCTCCAGCTGCAACGGGCCGCAACTTCGCAACAGCCCGGGGCTTGGCCCTGCCCCTTGGCCCTGCCCGCCATCAGCCAGGGCCAACTCGTCTATCGCGCCTGGGGCCAAGGGGACCAGCTCGAACCCGATGACTGCGGCATCCTCGCCCCCCTGGGGACGGCCCTGGCAGCCTCGGAATTGAGCTGTTTGCTGGTGCCGGCCCTGGCCTTCGATGGCGCCGGGGTGCGCTTGGGATACGGCGGTGGCTGGTACGACCGCTTGCGCACTGATGTGGTCTGGACCCGCGTGCCCAGCTTTGCTGTTTTGCCCCAGGGATGCCTGGTGGACAACCTGCCGAGGGATCCCTGGGATCTCCCCCTCGATGGCTGGCTCGATGAAACCGGCCTGCATCACTGCCAACCTTGACAAAACGTGGCTTCCAGGGCGCGCCAACCCTCAGAATTTGCCAAGATCACCGAATTAACACCGTTGGCGTTGGACCTGTTCTCCCGCTATCCCAGCGCCATCCCAGCCAAAACTGGGCAGCCTTCTGCAACAAACACGTCCGGCCCCGAACGGGTGCTGGCCTCGGAACTGGAAGGTCGCACCGCCGCCAGCGACGCCCTCTCGATGATGGTGAGCTCCATGGTGCGCATGGTGCAGGCCGGTAAAAGCAGCGATAGTCGTTGGGAAGCCTCCTGAAGCCACCGTCCCTACCCTCCCCTTCAGCGGCCGACCCCATGCTTAGGCGTCTCATCGCTGGTTATGCAGGTCCTGCGGCCCTGTCAGCGGGGCTCATAACAGCAGTCGTCGCAGCGGCGGGCTCGGCCCAGGCCCACGCCATCCAGACCAACCTGGAAGCCTTCCGCAACAACCACGTGTTGTTGCTGCAAAGCAATTTTGGTAACGGCGAGCCCGCCCAAGCGGCCCTGGTCAGCCTGGTGCCCCCCGGCGGCCAACCCATCCCCGTGGGCCGCACCAACAGCAAAGGCCAACTCAGCTTTGCCTTGCCAAGGGACGCCCATGGCGAGTGGGACGTGCAAGTCGATGGTGGCCCTGGCCACCGGGACTACCTCAGCCTGCCGATCAACAAAGGGCAAGCCGATCTGAACCGGATCAGCAATGGGCATCGGCCAAACCCCACCGAAGGGTTGGTCACATGGCCCAGCGCATCAAACCTGGCTTCTCCCTGGACCCTTGTTGGGGCTATCGGGGGCTTCATGGGTGGGTGCACCGCGCTCCTGCTCGGCCGCCATCGCCGCCGTCTGCCTTGATGGTGAGCACCGGTAGCCCCGCCCTGGATCGGATCGTGGACCGCCTGGCCACGACGACGGATCCCAAGCGGCGGTATGAATACGTGCTCTGGCTGGCCAAAAAACTGGAGCCCCTGCCTGAAGAGTTCCGAAACGATGCCTTCAAGGTGAAGGGCTGTGTCTCCCAGGTTTTTGTGGTTGGTCAACTGCTGGAGGGCAAGCTCCATTGGCAGGGCGACTCCGATGCCGCCATCACCAAAGGGCTGTTGGCCCTGTTGATCGAAGGCCTCGAAGGCATGACCCCAGACCAGGCCACCAACCTGGACCCCGGCTTCATCGCTGCGACAGGCCTCCAGGCCAGCCTCACCCCATCCCGGGCCAACGGCTTCCTCAACATCCTCAAGCAGATGCAGAGCCAAGCGCGGGCCCTTGCTGCAGGCTGATTTCTAGGATCACCCCAACCTGTTGGACCAGTCCATGACCATCGGCATCGGTTTGCTCGGCTTGGGCACCGTGGGAGCCGGCGTCGCCGCCATCCTCGCCAGTCCAACTGGACGCCACCCCCTGGTGGCTGAACTTGCCCTGAAACGGGTGGCCGTTAGGGATGTGAATCGGCCCAGACCGATCGAACTCTCTGGTGAGCTCCTCACCACGGACCCAGACGCCGTGGTGGATGACCCCAACGTCGACATCGTGGTGGAGGTGATGGGTGGCCTGGAGCCGGCCCGCAGCCTGATCCTGCGGGCCATCGCCGCTGGCAAACCCGTGGTCACGGCCAACAAGGCGGTCATTGCCCGCTATGGCGAAGAGATTGCCGCCGCCGCCGCCCAGAAGGGCGTTTACGTGCTGATTGAGGCCGCCGTAGGGGGGGGGATCCCCATCATTGAGCCCCTCAAGCAATCCCTGGGCGGCAACCGCATCCAAAAGGTGAGCGGGATCATCAACGGCACCACCAATTACATCCTCAGCCGGATGGCCGATGAGGGGGCCGCCTATGGGGCCGTCCTCGCCGATGCCCAGCAACTGGGCTACGCCGAAGCCGATCCCGCCGCCGACGTGGAGGGGGGCGATGCGGCCGACAAGATCGCCATTCTCAGTGCCCTGGCCTACGGGGGCAGCGTGCCGAGGGCCGCCATACCCATCGAAGGCATCAACACCCTTGAGGCCCGTGATGTGGCCTATGCCGCCCAACTGGGCTACGTGGTGAAGCTGCTGGCCGTGGCCCAGTACCTCGGCCCAGCCACCGACGGCACCGCCCAGCTGGATGTGCGTGTTCACCCCACCCTGCTGCCCAAGAGCCATCCCCTGGCCGGGGTGCATGGGGTGAACAACGCGATCCTGGTGGAAGGGGATCCCGTGGGCCAGGTGATGTTTTACGGCCCGGGAGCCGGGGCCGGCCCCACGGCCTCGGCGGTGGTGGCCGACATTCTCAACATCGCCGGCATTCGCCAGGCGGCTGGTGCCCATGCCCGCCTTGACCCGTTGTTAGCGGCCAGCAGCTGGCGCCCTTGCCAGCTCATTGACACGGCCCGCACCACCCACCGCAACTACGTACGGCTGAGCACCAGCGATGAAGCCGGCGTGATTGGCAAGATCGGCACCTGTTTTGGCCAGGCTGGGGTCTCGATCCAATCGATCATGCAGTTCGAAACCCAAAGCGCCCAGGCCGAGATCGTGGTGATCACCCATGACGTCCTCGAGGCCCACTTCCGCTCGGCCCTGGCTGCGATTGGAGCCCTCAGCGACGTCCATGCCGTGGCGGCCTGCCTGCGCACCCTCTAGGCCAAGCGCACTAATCAGATCGATCAGGTCTGCAAATCCCAACTTCCCTGGCAACCAGGCCCTCGACGGGCCAAAGTGGATCCATCAATTAGGAAGAGATTCTTAAGGCTCAAAACTGGACTCGCCCGTCCACCGCCTAGACAGCAAAGCCTGTGGGCATCCCCGGACCCAGGGGCCCATCGGTATCAAAACAAACCCTTCCAAGGTCCGCCTGTGGCCAGGATTGATGGATCGAGGCCAATCCTCGCCCTCTCCCAATCCGCCATCCCAAGCCGCCATATCGTTCATCACCACCGCTGCATGACTTCGCTTTCCTGTCCGACTCCAACCCC
>CAMDSS010000045.1 GCA_945907085.1 Cyanobium sp. NIES-981
GGCGGCGCCATTCCTGAGACCTACGGCGTGCCCGTGGAAGAAATCCAAGAAGGCATCCGCAACGGCGTGCGCAAGGTGAACATCGACACCGATAACCGCCTGGCCTTCACCGCCGCCGTCCGCGAAGCCTCCTTCAAGGATCCCGCCAACTTCGATCCCCGCCACTTCAACAAGCCTGCCCGTCAGTACATGAAGCAGGTGTGCCTGGACCGTTACCAGCAGTTCTGGGCTGCCGGTAATGCCAGCAAGATCAAGCAACGGGACATCAACTTCTACGCCGGCCTCTACGCCAAGGGCAGCCTCGATCCCAAAACCGCTGTTGCAGCCTGATTTCCACCGAATGCATCAGAGAGGGGGCCCTTGAAGGGGCCCCTTTTTTTGTGGCAATGGAAAAGCATGATGCTTGATCGATGAATTGTGTCTCAGGTACCAAGGGGCAAGGCGAGAGGGAGGCATATGGTTCACACTTGGGCCATACGTCCCCAAGATCATGGCGACCACAGGATCTTCTGAGTCCTATTCCGGCCAGCTCAGAAGCTATCTGCATTCTCCTTTCACCCCGCTGCTGTTTTTTGTACCCCTGGGCCTGGTGACTGCCCATCAGGGCAGTGGCACGATTAATCCCCTTCTTATTTTTCTCCTCAATGGGCTTGGGATTATTCCCTTGGCCAACTTGATCAGCTCCTCAGTCGAGGAAATCAGCGAACATCTAGGTGACCAGTGGGGAGGTTGCCTGAACGCGACCTTTGGCAATCTGGTGGAACTGGTGGTTGCCTACTCGGCTTTGACCGGTGGCCTGTATGAGGTTGTTCTCGATGGTCTTGTGGGTGGTCTCGTCACCAATCTATTGCTGGTTCTCGGCGTGGCGGCAGTTGTGGGTGGGATGCGGTTTCGCCAAATGACCTTCAGTGCCAACACATCACTTCTGAACGCCAAACTCCTATTGGCCGTGATGCTTGTCGCTTTTGTGCCATCTACGCTGCTTCACTTTGGCATGTTTCAGTCTTCCCAGCACCACAGGGAATACTCGACACTCGTTTCCGTATTCCTGCTTATTTTCTATGGGCTTTCCTACATTTATCAGTTCTTTACCCATGGAACAATGTTTAGTAGCTCGAGCCTGCCATTTGCTACCGAAGAACTAATAGACAGCGATGATGAGTCAAGCCATTCGAATAGGGCATCGGAATCTTCGGAAAGCGCCTCAGAGAAAACATCGTTATTCGCAGCCCTGACCGTGGTAATCATTACCACGGTCATTCTCGTTTTCAGCTCAGAAGCACTCGTTGATGGACTTGCTGCATCGGTCCAGAAGTTCAAGCTCAGCAACTTTTTTACGGGCGTCTTTCTTTTGCCATTATTCGGAAGTGCGGCTGAATTCGTGATCTGTTTAAGGGCGGCCCAGCGTAATCGCATGGACTTGGCCGTTGCCACAACAGTGGGGTCCAGCATTCAGATCGTACTCTTTGTCCTACCCCTACTTGTCCTCATTGGTTCCTTCATTGGCCATCCCCTGAGCATCTTCTTTAGTCCTGAAGCCATGGTGGCAGTAACAGCCTCGGTGTTTGCGGTGCAATGGGTCACAGAAGACAGCACCATCGACTGGTTCGAGGGAGCTTTTCTTGTTTTGGTCTATGTGTTGCTTTTTGCTAGCACCTTCTTCCTGCTGTGAGCGCAGCCTTGGTGCCGCCTAACTGATGAGCTTAGCCAGGGCATCTTTCAGATTGCGCTCCATCACAAATTTGACCCCATCGGTGACCACCACACGCACCAAGGTTGGCAGGTCGTTGTTCCTGCTTTGCAAATAAATCGGCTCCACATAAAGGATCCCCTTGCCCACGGGAAGCACGAGCAGGTTGCCATGAATCAGGCGTGAACCCACCCGGTTCCAGAGGCCGAATTGATAGCTAATAGCTGGATCCTGCTCAATCAGGGCAGACACTTGCTGGGGACCCAACAACAACCGTTGCTGCGGGAACCGCGCCAATTGCAATTGCCCGTAGTGGGGTAAATCGTTGCGGGCCGCCATCCATCCCACCATGTTGGCCCTTCCAAGCGGTGTGAAAGGTAGAAGCAAGACATACTCTGGCTTTTGCTGACTAGGGAGCTGAACGGTGACGTGATAGGGCCGAACTGGGGTATTGCTTGAGCCATAGATTTCCAGGGGTATCGACCAAACGTCATCACCGTTGTAAAACGTGCGCACGTTGGTGACGTGATAGCGCCGCAGCCGTTCTGCCTGGATGTTGAACTGGCTCAAGGGCACTTGAATGTGGGCGAGAAGCGCCTTTGGCATCGCTGTCAAAGGTTGAAACAGATCGGGGAAAGCCCGGCGCCAAGTTCTGAGGATCGGGTCGCTGGGATCACTGACGTAGAGCCAGACCCGGCCGTTGTAGGCATCCACCACAGCCTTCACGGGGTTGCGGAAATAGCGAATACCCTGGGGGTTGGGATCGGAGTAGGGGTAGCTGCGGCTGGTCGTAAATCCATCCAACATCCAATACTGGTGCTGGTCAGGAACAAATCCTGGCTGGTCAACACGCGCTGTCACCAGGTAGGGCTGGCTTTCAAACCTCAAAAATGGCAGAAGGGCCGCCAATCGACGATTCACCTGGCGGCGTAGCAGTAACCGCGACGCGGAGCTCAACGAGCCATTGCTCAAAAGCCTTGGCTCGCATAAGTAGGTGGCTGCCAACAGCCGTTGCAGCGGGCTGTTAATCGGTACACCAGCCTCTCCGTCGTAACGCGAATACACATTCAAATCACCGTCGGGATAGTCGAACTCCCGCACCTGGGATGGGGCGATGGCGTAGGGAGCCTTAGACGATGAGAAATAAAGCCTGGGTCTACCCACCGGCAGGATGTTGCGAGCCTGTTCATTGCTGATGCCGAGCTGGGAAATGCCTTGTACCTGGCCGCCCCTGCCGAGGTCCTTGACGAAATACACGGGAAGACCATCGGCTCCCGCCGCATTAACCGCAGAAACCGTGAACCCATAGCCGTGGGTGAAGACCAGGTGTCGGTTCAACCAGGTTCTGGCCGGCTTTGGTAAGGCCGAGGCATCCAGCTCGCGGGCAGAAATCAAGACTTGCTGGGATCCATGCAGCTTGTTGTTGGCCAACAGGGGATAGCGATCGACGGCAGCCGAGGGGAAGCTGTAATACAGGCGCAGTTGTTGCAACTGCCGGTTGGTGGCCAGCAGCGGCTGGCTATCCCAAAGCCGGATATTTGCAATCGTGCCTCGGGATTGCTTGAGGTCGGCTGCGGTGATTTTTTGGCGAGGTTCGAGAACTTTGCTCTCCATGGCGTCCAGGCCAAAGGCCTGACGGGTGGCGGTGATGCTGCGCTTGATATAGGGGGCTTCCATCTGCAACTCCCGCGGCTGCACCACCAACCGTTGAATCAGGGGGGCGACAAGCCATTCCGAAACGGGCAACAGGGCTGCTGCAGAGGTGAGGGGCAACAAAATGCCGCGACGCAGCCAACCCTTGGGCAGGGGGACGAGCAGGCCTAGGCAGCTGGCTACCAACAACAGGGCCAGAAGCATCCGCAGCGGCAAGCGCACATGCAGATCAACGAAGCCCGCTCCGCTGGCCACACCGCTGCCCTGAACCATTAAGGCAAAAGGGGATAGGGCTGTTGCAAAGGCTGCCGCCAGGGCGATCACGGCCAACTGGGGCTGGAGCACCTTTTGCTGGATGCGGCTCAAGCCTCCAAAGGCCAGATCAGAAAGGGTGGAACCCTCGGTAAAGGTGAGCCAGAGGCAGCCGGCAAAGCCCACGATGGCCTGGGCCAGTACGACGCTGATCAGCAGACGCAGGGCCGGGAGTTGCAGGACCGTAAAGCTGAGATCCAAGCCCGTGAGGGGATCGGATTGACCGAAGGGCACGGCCAACAGGGCTGGTAGCCACAGGCTCCAGCCCCGAGCCAGGGCCGTGGCCGAGCCCGCCAAAGCCGCTGCCAAGGCAATCCGCAAGGTGGTGAGGGGCCAGCGCAGCAAGGGGAAAAGCAGGCCAATCGCCAACCCCACCAACAGCAAGGGCTGCAGGTCAGCGAAGACAGGCAGTCCCGTCGTGACATGGCCGCTAAATGGTGCGGCGATCAAATCGCGGGCCTGCACCATCAAATAGGTGAGAGCGGCCACTAGCAGCAACAGCAAGAGGCCTAACAGGCCAACCAGGGTCCAGCTGGAGCAGCCCAGGAGCGGCGATGGGGGCAGTTGTTTGCGGGGGGCCTCCAACCGCAGGCGCCAGCAGCGCTGCAACTGCTGCAATTGCAACGGCACGCCCAGGCCCATGACCAGCAGAAAGGCCACGAGCTGGAGCAACCAACGGCGCAGGACCATGCCCTGGGCGCCAAATTCACCAAACCATTGCCACTCAATGCTCAGCCTGGCCACCAGGACCAACAGTCCCACGGCACCGATGGCGATGGGCACGAGCACCCATCCACCCCATTTCCAGCGCTGCGACCAGGGAAACAAGGAGATCGCCTTGGCTGCTTACTGAAAAGGAGGCTAAGCAGCGGGAGCCCACGCGCAAGCCCAACGGCAGGGATTCCAAGCCCCTAAATCCCGATCCAGGAGATCGGCTTAAACTTGGTCCCCCAAATCACGCTGGTAATCTGAGTTCACTGCCTGGTGTGACCGTGACAGCCACCCTCTCTCGCTCCACCTTTACGGGTCTGCGCTGCAAGGAATGCGGCCACCCCTATAAGGCCAGTGCCCGCCACGTCTGTGAGGACGTTTGCTTTGGCCCCCTCGAGGTCGTCTACGACTACGAGGCCATCAAAAACAAGGTGAGCCGCGCCACCATCGAAGCCGGGCCAGCCTCGATTTGGCGCTACCGCGACTTCCTTCCCATTGAAGGGGATCCGATCGATGTGGGCACGGGCTTCACCCCTTTGCTGAAGGCAGGCAACCTGGCCAAGCGCCTTGGCCTTAAAAGCCTGTACATCAAGAACGACGGCGTCAACATGCCGACGCTCTCCTTCAAAGACCGGGTTGTCTCGGTGGCGCTCACCCGGGCCCGCGAGCTGGGATTCACCACCGTGAGTTGTGCCTCAACCGGCAATCTGGCCAATTCCACCGCCGCCATCGCGGCCCACGCCGGACTCGACTGCTGCGTCTTCATCCCCAGCGACCTGGAGCTCGGCAAGGTGCTCGGCACCTTGGTCTATAACCCCACCTTGATGGCGGTGCATGGCAACTACGACCAGGTCAACCGCCTCTGCTCGGAGGTGGCCAACACTTTTGGTTGGGGCTTCGTCAACATCAACCTGCGCCCCTATTACTCCGAGGGTTCCAAAACCTTGGGTTATGAGGTGATTGAACAGTTGGGCTGGCAACTTCCCGACCACATCGTGGCTCCCCTGGCCTCCGGCTCCCTGTTCACCAAAATCCGCAAGGGCTTTGATGAATTCATCAAGGTGGGCCTCGTGGATGAAAAGGCCGTTCGCTTTAGTGGGGCCCAGGCTGAAGGCTGCTCACCGATCGCCCAAGCCTTCGCGGAGGGAAGGGATTTCATTACCCCCGTGAAGCCCAACACCATTGCCAAGTCGATTGCCATTGGCAACCCGGCGGATGGTCCCTATGCCATCGACATTGCCAACAAAACCAAGGGAACCATCGCTGCCGTTACCGATACCGAGATCATCGAGGGCATCAAGCTCTTGGCTGAAACCGAAGGGGTGTTTACCGAGACGGCCGGTGGCACCACCATCGCCGTGCTCAAAAAACTGGTGGAAGCGGGCAAAATCAACCCCGACGAAACCACCGTGGCCTACATCACCGGCAACGGTCTCAAGACCACCGAAGCGATTGCCTCCTCCATCGGCGAGCCCTATTTGATTGAAGCCACCTTGGATAGCTTCAAATCCGCCTGGCAGCGTTCCCAAGCCGGCTAAACCCTCCTCGCTTCCCCTTTCTTCCTCCCGCTCCTACCCCATGGCTGTCCAGGTTCTGATCCCGACCCCCCTTCAGAAGTTCACCAACGATGAGGCCACCGCTGAGCTAATTGCCAGCAGCGTTGATGGGCTCCTCGATGCCCTTGAAGGTCGTTATCCCGGGATCAAAGGTCGCCTGTGTGATGAAGCCGGCAAACTCCGCCGCTTTCTCAATGTCTACGTGAATAGCGAAGACATCCGCTTCCTGGACAACCAAAACACACCCCTCAAGGACGGCGACGAGGTCTCGATCGTGCCAGCGGTTGCTGGTGGTTGAGTTCAAGCCAATGGATCCGGCGTAATGGTTGCAGCAGGAGCACGCCACGACAATTGCCTAACCACACCAGGAGATTGGATGAATGGTTCAAGCCTCTGACATCCGGCCCAGTGATGAGCCCCTTTGGTCCTGCACCCAAAGCAAGGCAGAAATTTATGACTACCGAAAGGCAGCGAATCCGGTTCGGAGGGGCCTGACCGAGCCGATTCCCTACCGGCAGTGGGGACCTGAGATCCATGGCCAAGGGCCGAGTGGCGTGATTCCCCTTGATTTGAGCGATGAACTCGGACTCGAAGGCCCTGGTCCTGCCACGAGTCCAGGCCTGGCAGCCCATTTTTTGCGCATCCTTCCCGGTGAGGGGCTCAAGGCAGCAGCTGAGGCCACCAGCCAGCTGTTTTATGTGTTGTCTGGCCGTGGCAGCTGCCGTCGCCCAGCCCATGCAGATTGCCCTGCCGTCGCCATTGACTGGGAAGAGGGCGACCTTTTTGTCTTGCCCCCAGGGGGCCATTCCTGGTTGGAGGCTTCCACCACCAGCGTCCTGTATTGGGTGCATGACGCCCCCCTACTGACCTACCTCGGCGTGGTTCCTAATTGCGCTCGCTTCGAGACGACCGTCTACCGCAGCAAGGCGCTGAAGCAGGAATTAGGAGCCCTGGCCCAATGTCCCAGCAGTGCCAAAAGCAATCGGCTGAGTGTGCTCCTAGCCAATGGCGATCTTCCCGCGACCCGCACGGTGACCCACGTGCTCTGGGCCATGTTTGGCATGGTTCCTGCCGGTGCAACCCAAGCACCCCACCGGCACCAATCTGTGGCCCTCGACCTGATCGTCGATTGCTCCCCAGGCTGCTACACCCTTGTGGGCACTGAGCTAGCCAAGGACGGCTCCATCAACAATCCCAAGCGCATTGATTGGGAAGCCGGGGGTGTGTTTGTCACCCCACCGGGCCACTGGCACGCCCATGTCAATGAAAGCGAAAACACGGCCTTCCTCCTGCCGATTCAGGACGCCGGTCTAAAGACCTACCTGCGCAGCCTGGACATTCGTTTTGCCGGTGGCCTCGTAGGTAGCAACTAAGGCTCGAAAGGCATCCCCCTCGAGGGTTTCCTGCTCGATCAACAGGGTCACAAGCTGATCCATCAACTCCCTTCGAGGTAACAGCATCGCCACGGCCCGATCGAGGGCTCCATTGGCCAGGTCCCGGACCTGTTGATCGATCCGATTGCCCGTTTGACGGGAGTAGTGGGGCTCGGAGCGCAACCAATCGCGACCCAAAAACACTTCACCGCCATCGGCCTCAAAGGCCACGGGACCAAGGTTGGAAAAGCCATACCGGGTCACCATTTCCCGGCAAATACGACTCACCATCTCCAAATCGCCACTGGCGCCTTGGGTGACCTCCCCCGGTCCAAAAACCACCATTTCCGCCGCCCGCCCGCCCAGGGCCACCACGAGCCGGGCCAGGAGGTAGGCCTTGCTGATCAAGCCGGAGTCGAGGATGTCCTCGTCGGGCATGGTGCGGGCGAAGCCCCCGACCCCACCGGCCCGTGGCAGGAGGGTCACCTTGTCGAGTTTGTCGGCATGGGGCACCAGGCTGGTGAGCAGGGAGTGGCCAATTTCGTGGTAAGCGATCAGTCGTTTTTTGGCACTGTCTTGCAACGGTGATGCCGCCAGGCCCATGGTGATGCGCTCGAGCGCACCGCTGAGGCACGAATCATCAATTTTACTCTGGTGCCGCCTGGCCGTGAGGATGGCCGCTTCGTTGAGCAGGTTGGCAAGGTCAGCTCCGGAGAACCCTGGCGTGCGGCTAGCCCACTCCGCCAGGCAAACCGATTCGGCCAAGGGCCGGGTGCGGGCGTGCACGGAAAGAATCTCCTCACGACCGCGGCGGTCGGGCAAATCCACGGTGATGCGACGGTCAAAGCGGCCTGGCCGCATCAAGGCTGAATCGAGCACATCCGGGCGGTTGGTGGCGGCCAGCAGAATCACGCCCGAGTTTTCCTCGAAGCCATCCATCTCGGTCAGTAATTGGTTGAGGGTCTGCTCCCGCTCGTCGTTGCCGCCCCCAATCCCAGCGCCGCGCTGGCGACCGACCGCGTCAATTTCATCGATGAAAATGATGCAAGGGGCCTTCGCCTTCGCCTTGCGAAAGAGGTCACGAACCCGCGATGCCCCAACCCCCACAAACATCTCGACGAACTCCGAGGCTGCCATCGAGAAAAAGGGGACGCCGGCCTCACCGGCAATCGCCCGGGCCAAAAGGGTCTTTCCCGTGCCCGGAGGCCCCACTAGGAGCACGCCTTTGGGGATCTTGGCTCCGACAGCGGTGAACTGTTCAGGCGAGCGCAGGAAGGTGACCACCTCGGTGAGTTCTTCTTTGGCCTCGGCGATTCCGGCCACATCCTCAAAGCGCACAGCCACGCTGCCCTCGGCCTGGAGCCTGGGCTTGCTACTGCCAAAGCCCATGGCCCGATTGGCCACCTGGGCGGAACGGCGGATCAGCAGGGCAAGACCGCCGAGCAACAGCAGCACCAACAGGCCATTGGCGACCAACCCGGCCATGGCGCCATCCTGGCGGTCATCCCGCACGGTGAGGGGCACCTTGGCCTTTTCTGCACTGCGCAGCAGGAGCTGGTCGTTGCTGAAGACCGGCACCTGGGTCTGGCGGCCATCCTCGAAGCGAACCCGCACCTCACGCTGCCGTAGGGAAAGCTCCAAATCCTTCACCTTCCCACTGCGTAAATCCCGCAGCAAATCGCTGTAGGAGGGCGCAGCGGGGGCAGATGACTTGCCAGCAGATGATTGGATCGCCTTGAACAGGCCCGACTGGACGGGGGCCGGAACAGGGTCCGGCGCAGGAGAAAGGCTGTCGCTCACTAAAAACCGACTTTGATCGGAGCTTAGCCATTTGACGAAAGGCAAGGCTGCAGCGGAAGATCAGTGTTTGGTATGAGTGATCTGGGATGGCTGTTCCCAAGAAGAAAACTTCCAAGGGCAAGCGCAACCAGCGCCATGCCACCTGGAAAGGCAAAGCTGCTATCGCAGCCCAAAAGGCCCTCTCAATCGGCAAGGCCGTTTTGAGTGGTCGGGCCCAGGGCTTCGTCTATCCCATGGATGAAGAGGCCGAAGACGGCGAAAGCTGAATTCAGCGATCAACTCTCAATGTTGATGCAAAGCCTCCGTCCATTGAGTTGGGCGGAGGCTTTTGCTTGGGCAGTCAATGGGTCTTGATAGAGCCGTGGTGGTAACGACGCCAGGCTTGCGCGCACCAACCGATCAAGTTCTGCGGGCTTAAGCCAGCCGTCGGCTTTGTGTTGTTGTCGCTGGAGGCGCCGCTGCCGGGCTTCGGCTTGAAAGCGCCAACGCCTCGGTAAACCCCAATCCACCGGGCGCAGCAACCAGAGCCCATCACAGAGATCAAAGAGCGGGCCATAGGCCTCCAGCTGGCGATCCCAGTGGGGCAGCCAGGCCGCTTCCTCGGCCCCCAATGGCGCCAAGCCCGCTGCCAACTCCATGCCACAGGCAACCCCAGCCGCCCGCAGGCCGGGAGCACCAAGGGGCCGGCAACCCATCAACCAGCCCTCGAGCA
This sequence comes from Cyanobium sp. NIES-981, assembly GCA_945907085.1. Lineage (GTDB taxonomy): Bacteria > Cyanobacteriota > Cyanobacteriia > PCC-6307 > Cyanobiaceae > Cyanobium_A. The sequence goes on from CAMDSS010000045.1 coordinate 9,808, forward strand.
CCAGGGCATCGGGGGTGGCCCACTCTTCACTTAACTCACCTTCGCTTAACGGAGCTTCGACGACGCGATCACCGGCTCCATCCCGCAGGGTTTTATCGAACCGGGGGAGCTGCAGCGTCCCCCCCGATTGCCAGAGCTGCAGCCGCTCCAGAAGTAGGGGGGCATCGTGGCTACCTGGAGGCACCCGATTCACCCCGAAGGGGTTGCCCGCCATCGCCAGCAGGCGCTGTTCCCACGGCAGATAGGCATCGTCGATCGAGGCCACCGCCAACCGCAAACCTTGGGCTTTTGCCAGGCCAATCAGTTGCTGGCAGAACCGGCTCTTACCCGCCCCCACCGGGCCATTGAGCGCCAGCACAGGGCGTTGAGAGGAGCCAACCAGCCCTTCCACCTGGGCGAGCATGGGCATGGCCAACCCCTCCAGCAGCAGGGGATCCATGGCCGCAACCTCTTGCGCCGGATCGGTGGCTACCAGATCAGTGGCTTCCAGATCAGTGGGGCTGAGACCGCAGCGAGATTCTTCGCTCAAGAGCCGAGCTTGAAGGCTTCAAGCACCACGGCATAAACCAAACCGAGGCGCAGGTTGTCGGTGATCACCCAAGCAAGACCCGGGGCTTGGGAGACCAGGCGGCCGCGCAGGCGAACAATCAGTTCGAGCAGCACGACCAGGGTCAAAACCAGGGCCGGGCGCCCCCCCGGGAAGACGATTAAGAAGTAGGCCGTCAGATTGCTGCCTGCGTAGAACCCCACCAGCAGGGCCAGGAGCACGGCGCTGCGATGGCGCCAGTTGCCCCGCCAGTTGCCCAGCACCACGGCAGTCAGCCGTTCACTAAAACGCTGAAACCTGGTGGACTGGATCGGCAGGCGACTCACCGCAACAACTCCAG
>CAMDSS010000046.1 GCA_945907085.1 Cyanobium sp. NIES-981
CCTGAGATTCGAACTCAGGACCAATCGGTTAAAAGCCGAGTGCTCTACCGCTGAGCTAGCGACCCGCGCCTTTTGGGCACCCATGGAACGTATCACCCTGGGGTGACCTCCTCAAAGCCCCCTGGCCATGGCCTTGAGAATGGGCCCACGATCCCCATGAACATGAGCACCTTCCCCTGGCCGGAACCCCAGATTCACAGCGACGCCTGGGTAGCAGGCACCGCCGTGGTGATTGGGGACGTGCAGCTTGCCGCTGGAGCCAGCCTCTGGCCCCTGGCCGTCGCCAGGGGCGATCTGTGCACCATCAAGGTGGGAGAGGGCTCCAACGTGCAGGACGGAGCCGTGCTGCATGGCGATCCAGGCCAACCGGTGGTGATTGGGGCCGATGTCACCATTGGCCACCGGGCCGTGGTCCATGGGGCCCGCCTCGACGATGGCTGCCTGATTGGCATCGGAGCGGTGGTCCTCAATGGCGTCACCGTGGGTGCAGGGGCCCTGGTGGGCGCTGGATCCGTGGTCACAAGGGATGTGCCTCCGGGGGCCCTGGTCATGGGCACCCCGGCCACGGTCAAACGCCAGCTCAGCTCCGAAGCCATCGCCGAGCAACACCTCCACGCCCAGCGCTATCGCCAATTAGCCATGGCCCATGCCGGCCGGAGCTCGCGTTTCTAAACACTGCGATAAATAGGCCAATTCAAGCGGGAGGTGCGGGGCAGTCCTTAAGATCGCCCAATCTTGACTTCTACCCTCCATGGACGCACGGCTGGTCCTCGTTGCCGCTCCCATCCTGCTTGCTGCTGGCTGGGCCGTGTTTCACATCGGCCGGGCAGCTGTCGGCCAGCTGCAGCTGATGATCATGCGCGCCCGCACCTGATCCACCTCTGTTGACCTGGAACGGCTCCAAAAGGGCCCTGCTGCAACGCTGGCTGAGGCCCCTGCTGCCAGCCCCCCTCCGGCCCGAACCGCCGGAGCTCCTGGTAATCGGAGCAGGTTTGGCAGGAACGGAGGCTGCGTGGCAAATCGCCCGGGCTGGCCTGAGGGTGCGGCTGATCGAGATGCGGCCGACCCGGCGCTCCCCCGCCCACCACAGCACTGAATTTGCCGAGCTGGTGTGCAGCAACAGTTTTGGCGCCCTTTCCAGCGACCGGGCTGCAGGCCTGCTCCAGGAGGAACTGCGCAGGCTGGGCTCCCTTGTGATCGGCACCGCCGATGAGCACGCGGTGCCAGCCGGCGGTGCCCTGGCCGTCGACCGCGGTCGCTATAGCGCGGCCCTCACGGCAGCCCTCGAAAACCATCCCCTCGTCACCGTGGTGCGCCAGGAGCAGCTCGGGCTTCCGGGTTCGGATCAGATCACGGTGCTGGCCACCGGCCCGCTCACGGCCGATGCCCTGGCAGAAGACCTGCGCACCTTTACTGGCCGGGACGACTGCCACTTCTTTGATGCCGCCAGCCCGATCGTCGAAGGCGACAGCATCGACCTGGGCGTGGCGTTCCGGGCCAGCCGTTACGACAAGGGCGATGCCGACTACATCAACTGCCCCATGGACAAGGAGCAGTTCCTTGCCTTCCGCGGGGCCCTGCTCGAGGCGGAACAGGCCGAGCTCAAGGACTTCGAAAAAGAGAGTGCCAACTTCTTTGAAGGCTGCCTACCGATCGAAGAGCTGGCCCGCCGCGGGGAAGACACCATGCGCTACGGGCCCCTGAAGCCCATTGGTCTCTGGGATCCCCGCTGGGGCGACGTCAATGACCGCGATGTCCGCCGGGCCAACCGGGCCTATGCGGTGGTGCAATTGCGCCAGGAAGACAAGGACGGCCAGCTCTGGAACCTGGTGGGCTTCCAAACCAACCTCAAATGGGGGGAGCAGAAGCGGGTGCTGCGGCTGATCCCCGGGCTGGAGAAGGCCGAATTCGTGCGCTTCGGGGTGATGCACCGCAACACATTCCTGGAATCCCCCCAGCTGCTGGACGCCACCCTGCAATTTCGCCGCCGCAAGCGGCTCTTCGCCGCAGGGCAAATCACCGGCACCGAGGGCTATGCCGCCGCCGTGGCCGGCGGCTGGCTGGCCGGAACCAATGCGGCCCGCCTCGCCCTTGGCAAGCAACCCATCGCCCTGCCCCCCACCACGATGATTGGGGCCCTCACCCATTTCATTGCCGAGCCCCGAAGCGGCAAAGCCTCCCGCAAAACCGGCTTCCAGCCCATGCCCCCCAATTTCGGGCTCATGCCCGAGCTGCCGGAACGCATCCGGGACAAGCGCCGCCGCTATGGGGCCTACCGGGACCGGTCCCTCGCCGACCTCCAGTCGTTTGTGAGCTCAGGCTTGGATGTGGGCGCCTAGGGTCGCCCCATTGCCTATTTAGCGGCCTGTGAGTGCGAGTCCTTCCTTAGACGCCGTCGTCATTGGCTCGGGCATTGGCGGCCTGGTGACGGCCTCCCAACTCGCCGCCAAGGGCGCCAAGGTGCTGGTGCTGGAGCGTTACCTGATCCCGGGCGGATCCGGAGGCAGCTTCAAGCGCGACGGCTACACCTTCGACGTGGGCGCCTCGATGATCTTTGGCTTTGGCGATCAAGGCCACACCAACCTGCTCACCCGGGCCCTTGCCGATGTGGGGGAGCACTGCGAAACCATCGCCGATCCAGCCCAACTGGAGTACCACCTTCCCGGTGGGCTCACCGTGGCCGTCGATCGGGATTACACCAGCTTTGTGGAGCGGCTCAGTGCCCTCTTCCCCCATGAGGCCCAAGGGATCCGCCGCTTCTATGACACCTGCTGGCAGGTGTTCAACTGCCTCGATGCGATGCCTCTCCTTTCCCTCGAGGATCCGGCCTACCTGGCCAAGGTTTTTTTCCGGGCCCCCCTGGCTTGCTTGGGCCTAGCGCGCTGGCTGCCGGTGAACGTGGGCGATGTGGCCCGAGCCCACATCAGCGATCCAGCCCTGCTGAAGTTCATCGACATGGAGTGCTTCTGCTGGTCGGTGATGCCCGCGGATCTCACCCCGATGATCAACGCGGGGATGGTGTTCTCCGATCGCCATGCCGGCGGTATCAACTACCCCAAGGGAGGGGTGGGGGTGATTGCCGAGAAATTGGTGAGCGGCCTGGAGCGCCACGGCGGCTCCATTCGCTACAAGGCCCGGGTCACCAAGGTGCTGCTTGAGGGCGGCAAAGCGGTAGGCGTACAACTGGCCAACGGCGAGCAGATCCACGCCAGGCGGGTGATTTCCAATGCCACCCGCTGGGACACCTTCGCTAGCGAGCAAGGCCCAGGCGCCAGCGGGCCCCCACCTCTGGTGGAAGCCAGCCATACCCCCCAGGCCGAACGCACCTGGCGCAGGCGCTACAAGCCCTCGCCCTCCTTCCTCTCGCTGCATCTGGGCGTCAAAGCTGAGTTGATTCGGCCGGGCACCCACTGCCACCACCTGCTGCTCGAAAACTGGGGGGCCATGGAAGACGAACAGGGGGTGATTTTTGTGTCGATCCCGACCCTGCTCGATCCCTCCCTGGCTCCAGATGGGCGCCACATCGTGCATAGCTTCACCCCCTCGTCCATGGAGGCCTGGACTGGGCTGAACCCCTCCGACTACGCCGCTAAAAAAGAAGCTGATGCCCACCGCCTGATCCAGCGGCTTGAAGCGATTGTGCCGGGGCTGGCCAGCGGCATCGAGCACCGCGAGATTGGCACCCCCCGCACCCACCGCCGCTTCCTGGGCCGCATGGGGGGCACCTATGGACCCATCCCGAGCCTGCGCCTGCCTGGATTGCTGCCCATGCCCTTCAATCGCACGGGCATCAACGGTCTGTATTGCGTCGGCGACTGCTGCTTCCCAGGCCAGGGGCTCAATGCCGTGGCCTTCAGCGGCTTTGCCTGTGCCCACCGCATTGGCGCCGATTTGGGCCTCAACCCCTGGGCCCTGCCCGCCTAGCCCCCAAGCTCCATAAGCTTGATCATGTGGCGTGCCCTGTGATGAGTTCAGCTCCCCCCCCCAGCTCGGCAGACCTGGCGCGCTATCTGGAGTCCCGGGGTGAACTCAGCAAACCCTGGATGCTCCAATTGCTCCGCTTGACCAAGCTCAAGGAGAGCAAGGACGACCTCGACCCCCAGGAGTATCTGGCGCGGTTGCAGGAAGCCCACGCCGACCTGATGCGCCTGGGCGAATTCTGGAAGGGGCGGGAGCAGGAGGTATTTACGGGCCGCTACCAACCACCAGAACTGCTTGAGCCCTTGCCGGGCTCCGCCGACGATCGATGAGCTATCCCATGGCCCCCGTAATCCGGCTCACCCTGATCGGCCTCTACCTCGCCCTGGTGGCACCATTGCCCTGGCTGGCCCCAGCGGAGAGCCGAGCAGTTGGGGGGCTCGCCGTTGGCCTGGGCCTGGCGCTGATCGTGGCCCTCACCAGTGAACAGGTGGAGCTGGATGATTCCGGCATCCGGGTGGGCCATCCCCCCTGGTGCCGCTGGTTGTTGCGGCGGGGCTGGGCCCTGGAGTGGCCCTCCATCTCCGCCCTTATCCCTGTGGCCACCAGCCAGGGAGGCCGGGTGTTCTATGTGCGCAGCCCCGAAGGTTCAGCGTTTTTGCTGCCCCAACGGGTCGCCAACTTTGACGACTTTCTTAGCCGCTTTGGGGTGGCCAGTGGCATCGACACCAGCGGAATCGGCAGGATTAGTCCGCCATGGACCTACCAACTGCTAGCTGGCTTCAGTGCCACCCTCTTGCTTGCCGAACTGGCCTTTGGCCTAGGGGTAGCTGCCCGAGGGCTGTAACACCAGATCAGCCTGGGGCTCTGGGGTGCCGGCTGGCAGGGTTTCCAAACTGAAGCGATAGCCCTGCTGGCGCATCGTCTCGATGCCGCCACCCTCGCCGAGCCCGGCCTGCTCCAGCTTGCGGCGCAGGGTCAATACCTGGGTATCCACCGACCGGGGGCCCCCACTAAAGGGCGGCCACGCCATGCGGAGCAGCTCCTCCCGGCTTCGCACCACCCCAGGCGGCATCAGCAACGCGCAGAGCAGGGCAAATTCCCGGGGGCTCAACTCCACGGGCTCATCACGCAAGGTCACCTGCCGGAGCAACACGTGCACCTCCAGGGGGCCCACGCAAACCCGTTCCTGCAAGCCACTGCCACTGCGGCGCAGGAGCGTACGGGCCCTGGCCGCCAGCTCCTCCAGGCCGAAGGGCTTGCGCAGCACGTCGTCGGCACCGGCATCGAGCAGCGTGACCACAGGCTCAGAACCCGTGCGGGCTGTGAGCACCATCACCGGACAACGCAGCTGGGCTGCCAGCCGGAGGGCCGAGCTCTCATCCAGCAGTTCGGCACTGATCAACAGATCGGGGGATTGCTCTTGGCAAACCTCGAGGGCTTCCCGGGCTGTGGCCACAGCAGCAGCCAAATGGCCGTCCTGGCGCAGCCGTTGGGCCAGGACAGTCCGCAAGGTGCCGTGGGGATCAACGACAAGCACCCGCTGGGGCTGGATCGCCTGGGCCGGGGGGGCGGCTTGGGGCTGCTGGATCACCATGCTTCCAAGTTAATGGGCCTGCGGCGGCCAAACGCGTATCAAGCGATGCCTTGCCATCTGGCACGTGGGGCAGCTGTCGCCATGGGAAGCACCAAGCGTCAGAATGGGGTTTGGGTTCCTTCGTCCATGACAGCCCTCCAGCACCCCGAAGCCATTCGCCATTTCCAATCCCTGTGCGATGCCTGCCAGGAATTGGCGCATCGCTACCACAGCCCTGCGGAGATGCGGCTCTATGCCGATGGGTACCTGCACGCCCTACGGCGCACCACCATCCTCGACCCGATCCAGCAACGGCGGCTCGAGGAACTTGTGGATCGCTGGATCATGGACCCTTCCAGTTTTGTCGGACCCGATGGGGATCCACGCACCCTTTACGAGACCGGACGCCCCTAACTGGCGAGGGCCACTTCGATCTTTTCGCGCAATTCGCCCGAGTTGTACATCTCAATCAGGATGTCGGAACCGCCAATGAATTCGCCGTTCACATACACCTGGGGGATCGTCGGCCACTCCGAGTACTCCTTAATGCCCTGACGGATCTCCCCATCGGACAGCACGTCGAAGGTCTCAAAGGCCACACCCAAGGAATGCAGGATCTGCACCACGTTGTTGGAAAAGCCGCACTGGGGCATGAGCTTGTTGCCCTTCATGAACACGAAGACCGGGCTAGTGGCGACCAGGTCGTCGATGCGCTGTTTGGTAGTGGCTTCCATCGATTAAGCGGGGGTAGAGGTTTGCAGGGCTAGGGCATGGATGGCTTCGCTGGCCAGCTCCTGGCGCAGGGCGCCGTAGACCAACTGGTGCTGCTTGATGCGGTTCAGACCGGTAAAGGCGCTCGACACGACCTTGACCTGAAGATGGTCGCCGCCGCCGGTGAGATCTTCGACCTCAACGGAGGCATCGGGCAAAGCACGGCCAATCGCCGCCTTCACTTGGTCGGGGTTCACCATCAAGCGCGCTCTAGGAAGGAGGAAAATCTAGGGGCTCGAGACACTCCAACCGTCCCTACTTGCCTGCGGGGGAATCCAGCACCTGGCCGGCGGTGTAGGGCGTGGTGGCGAAGCCAATTTCCACCAGGCTCTGGTAGGCCTTACGACCCTCCGGGGTCGCTGGGGTCATGATTTTGACAACCTCAACCAGCAGCGGCACCGCCACTTCTGGTTGATTCTGGCGACGGAAGACAGCAGCCAAACGGAGATTGGCCTGGGCCAAGGTCTCGAGGGCTTCGCGACCCTTCTGATCCATCTCCCGGGGGATACGGGCATCCAAGCCCCGGAATGAACCGCTCAAATCGCGGTAGAAACCCAACAGCTTGCGGCAGTAATCGCGGGCCAAGTCGTATTGCTTGCGGGCCTCGGTGAGATTGCCGCTGGAAGCGGCCTGGTCACCCTTGGCCAAGGCGGCCTGCACCGCATTGATCGTGAGGGCCGCATCCACGGGCTGAACCTGCTGCTGGGCCGAGGCCGCAGCCAGGACTTGGCTCCCCAAAGGCTGGGGGGCAAGCAACGGTGGCAGGGCCAACGCAGCGAGGGCAACACACGTGCCGCTAAGGGTGCGGATGGACCTACGCACAAACAGACAGTTCAAGTACCCCAAACTCTAAGGGCCCCGCTTCCGCCTCAGCCATCAAGGCCAATAGCGATGCGCGCCTGCCCTTCAGCCAACAGCATCGCCGCCTCCAATTGCTGGTTGAACGCAACCGCCGCCGCCCGGCCCTGGCCTGAGATCAGCAGGGGCTCACCAAGGCAAATCCCAACCCTGTCCCGGAAACGGGGCCGCCCATGGCCATAGGCAATTCCCACCGGCAACACCGGAACCCGCACCCCCTGGCTAGCCGCCAACAGGGCCAGGCGGGCCAGGCCCTGGCGCAACTGCATCGGACTGTCGTCGTTGCGAATGCGGCCCTCAGGGAACACCACCAACTGGTGGGATGTTTCCAGTAAATCGACGGCGTAGCGGAGGGTGGCGGTGGCGGGACGGGCCTGGTTTACGGGGAAACAGCCCAACCGATGCAAAAACCACCCCTGGAGCCCCTTCATCTCATCGAGGGTGACCATGAAGCGGCAATCGCGGCCGCTGACGCGCCGGCCCACCGCATAGGGGAGGAGCAAGGCGTCCCACCGCGAGCGATGGGTGGGGGCAAGAAGCAACGGGCCATCCATCGGCAACCGCTCCTGGCCCAACACCCTCACCTGGTTGAAATAGGCCGGCAGGGCGATGTCCTGGGTCACCACCGTGGCCAAGGGAGCCAGCCAGGGGCTGACGCCGTTGCAGAGGCTGCGCTCGCGCCGACGGGATGGGGAGAAATCCAGCTGGCCAGGGGATTGGGCTGTCTGTGCCGCCACCAACCTTTCCGAACGGGATGGCCAAAAGCTAAGGCGCTCGGCCCAGGTTTTGAGCCAGCATCGGGCAGTTGGCTCGGCGGTCGACTGCTGGTCCATAGGATTTCGCTGCGGGGCTGGTCCCTCGGCCCGCCCGAACACCCTGGAAAGCCCATGGCCAGTCTTGGCGTCAATATTGACCACGTCGCCAACGTGCGTCAGGCCCGCCGCACCGTGGAGCCAGACCCGGTGCGTTACGCCCTTCTGGCCGAATTAGGGGGGGCCGATGGCATCACCGTTCACCTGCGGGAAGACCGCCGTCACATCCAAGATCGCGATGTGGACCTGCTGCGGGCCACGGTGCAAAGCCGGTTGAATTTGGAAATGGCGGCCACCGCCGAAATGGAAGCAATCGCCCTTCGCGTCAAGCCAGACATGGTCACCCTGGTGCCCGAGAAGCGCCAGGAGGTGACCACCGAAGGGGGACTGGATGTGACAAGCCAACGGGACCACCTCAGGGGCCTGGTTGACCGGCTCCAGGGCGCAGGCATGGGGGTGAGTTTGTTTGTGGATGCTGATCCCCTGCAACTCGAGGCCTGCAAGGCCACGGGCGCCCGCTGGGTGGAGCTCCACACGGGCACCTATGCCGAGGCCCCCTGGGACCAGCAACCCCTTGCGTTGGCCAGGTTGGCCGAAGGCAGCTTTATCGCCCGCAGCCTGGGCCTGCGGGTCAATGCGGGCCATGGCCTCACCTATCAAAACGTGGAGCCTGTGGCAGCCATTGAAGGGATGGAGGAGCTCAACATCGGCCACACGATCGTGGCCCGCGCCCTCGCCGTGGGGTTGCAGGAGGCCGTCCGCGAAATGCGGGCTCTGGTCCAGAATCCGCGCCGCGACCCCCTGTTCGGCAGCCAGCAGCCATGAGCACCTATTACTTCGTTGCCGCCAGCGAGGCGTTCCTCACGGAAGAAGAGCCCCTCGACGAGGTCCTGCGGGAGCGGGTGCGCCACTACGGGGAGCAGGACAAAGCCATCGATTTTTGGTTGGTGAAACGGCCCGCCTTCCTCGATGCTCCCGAACTCGAACCCGTCGCCAGCGCCGTCCCCCGCCCGGCCGCCGCAGTGGTGTCAACGGACGAGAAATTCATTGCTTTTCTCAAGCTGCGCCTGGAGTTTGTGGCCTTTGGCCAATTTGAGGCGCCCAGCAGCTCGATCCCGAACCCCCTGGCTGGCGCTTAAGAAAGGCTGGCGCCCAGTAGGCCGGCCCTTAAAACAACCCCAGAAAGCGCTTGGGCTGCTGGGTGTCCTGCTGATACCGGGGCTTGGCGTCACCGATGGTGAAAACAGCCTCTTTGTTCTTCCACCACACCCAATCGCGGATCGGTGGGGTGTTGGCCAACTCCTCCCGACTCAGGCCCAAACCCAGTTTGGCTGAGGCATCGAGCAACACATCCAGCATCTGCTCCCCATTGGAGCAATTGGCCAGGGCTTCATTGGTGCGCTTGGCCCCATTGAGCGCTCCCACCAGGGCATTGACCCGCTGGACCACGGGCAACGACTTCAAATCCTTGGGCTGCGGCGTTTCGATCGAAGGTTCCCGAGCACTCGGGCGACCGTACCAGCGATCTCACACGGAGACGGTTGGAGGGGCTGACAACCCATGGGTTTAAGGGCCACACTGCTAACAACGCGATGGACTGATGACGCCCCCCTCACGTTCTCGAAACCATTGGGTGATCGGGGACGTCCACGGCTGCGCAGAACCATTAGAAGCGCTGGTTGACCAGCTTCCCTCCCGCGACCAGCTCGTGCTGTGCGGGGATGTAATCAACCGGGGCCCCAGGATTCTCGAAACCATGGAGTTGGCCTGGTCGCTGGTGGAGAGCGGACGGGCCATCTGGCTCAAGGGCAACCACGAGGCCGACCTGGTGAAAGCCCTCCGCCGGGGCAGCTGGTCCTCCCAGAGGGCCCTTGCGGGCTGCGACACCTACCGCCAACTCGGCGACATCACTTGCCGCCGCTGGCAAGAGCGCCTGGCAAACCTGCCCAAAACCTTCGTGCAACCCAACTGGGTTGCCACCCACGCCGGCTTTAATCCCAAAACCTGGAAGCCTGATCTGAGCATTCGCATGCCCTTTTGGCAGGCCTACGACGGACGCTTTGGCGATGTGGTGATCGGCCATACCCCCGGGCCCCAGGTGCGGCGGCTGGGGCAGATCGTGATGGTCGATACGGGAGCCTGCTACGGCGGTGATCTGTCGGCCTATTGCCCCGAAACCGGCGAGATCCGCCGGGTGGCCGGCCAGCGTGAGATCCCCTATTCCCTGAACCTCGCATCGGTCAGCCACCAGCTGGAAAGCTGCCTGCCCTAGAGGCCACCCCTTGCTCACCGTTTTCCGCAGCAACCGGGCGGAACTCCTCGCCGAACTGCTCGCAACCCAACTGCGGCTGGCCCCCCCCGGCCCCTTTGACCAAGTGCAGGTGGTGGTCAACACCTGGCCCACGAGCCGCTGGCTCGGCGAACAGCTCGCCATGGGGCTCGGCGGCATCGCCGCCAACATCCGCTTCCCTTTCCCCGGCAGCCAACTGCGCCGGATTGTGAATGCCCTGGTAGAGGGACCGCCCCCTAAGGAGGGATCCCCCCAGAACGATCCCTGGCGGGCCAACCAATTGGTGTGGCCGGTTCTCGAGCTCTTGCCCGAGCTCGTGGAACAACAGGAGGCCCAACTGCTCAAGCGCTGGCTGGCGGAGCACAGCATGGGAAACCGGTTGGAGCTGGCCCACTGGCAGCTGGGGCGGGCGATCGCCGATGCCTTTGATGACTACGCCCTCTACCGGCCCGACCTGTT
>CAMDSS010000047.1 GCA_945907085.1 Cyanobium sp. NIES-981
CCGATGGACTCCTCCTCCATCAACTGATCGGCAATGGCTGCGTGCTGCTCGAGCAATTGGCCAAAACCCTGGCGCAGGCTTTGGGCCTCCTCGGCCGTGAGCTCCGCCGCCCAGCCAGCTCCACCGATCAACACAACAAAGGGGTAACGGGCTGGATCCACCAGCAACCGCCACCCCTCTCCCTCTTGCACCTGCATCCGCTAGCTGACGCCCGAATCCGCTAGACAATCAGCCGGGCAACAGATCGGGCTGATCCTGCTCGTCACTCAACTCGATGATGGCGCGCTGCACGGGCTTGATCATCGAGTCGTCGAGCAGGCCATCGAAGTCATCAAAACGGCGTTGCTTGGCGCGGAAAGCGATCCGTACGGTGGTGAGGTAACGGTTGCTAGAAAAGCGAATCAGGCTCTCGGCCCGCTGGGCCAGTTCCTTCGGGTTCACTTCAACGCCGCTTTGAATGCCGCTTTGCATAACCACGTTTCCAGTATTCCGAGCTTAGGTCAGCAGGGGGACCTGGCGGATTAGAAGGGGGCCGCGGTTGAGGGGGAGGCCATGGAGGACAAGGGAACCCTGGCCATCGATTTGGGCAGCACCACCACGGTGGTGGCCTACCAGGGCCCAGCCACAGCAGCCCAGCTGCTGGCCTTGCCGCCCTTCAGCCTCGATGGCCCCGTGGTGGTGCCCAGCCTGCTTTGGCTCACCGAAGCCCCCGGCGCCAAACCACTCATCGGCCGCCAGGTGGTCGATGCCGGCTTGGCCCATCACGACGGACCGGAACTGCGCCGCGACTTCAAACGTCTCATTGGCTCCGGTAGCGCCTCAGCCCAGCCAGCCGAACGGGCCGGGGCCCTGCTCCTAAAGGCTCTCTGGGCCGCCCTGCCAAGCGGCATCAGCCCCAAACGCCTGGTGCTGACAGCACCAATCGACACCTACCGCAGCTATCGCCAGTGGCTGACCGAGGTGTGCACGGAGCTGGGCGTGGAGGAGGTAGCCCTGGTGGATGAACCCACCGCCGCGGCCATCGGCGCCGGGCTTCCCCCCGGCAGCACCGCCCTGGTGGTGGATATCGGGGGTGGCACCGTGGATGTGGCCCTGGTGAAGCTGGAGGGAGGCGAAGGCCGAGCCGCCCCGATTGCCCAGCTGTTGCGCTTTGCGGGCCGCGATCTCGACAGCAGCCGCCAGGCCCTGCGCTGCGCCCAGGTGATCGGCAAGGCAGGGCTGGCCTGCGGCGGCCGTGATATCGACCGCTGGATTGCTGACGCCCTTTGCCCAGGACAGCCCCAAGGGCCCCAACTTCTGGAGGCTGCTGAGCGGCTCAAATGCCTGTTAAGTAGCGAAGACGACGCCCTCGCCCTGGTCAGCCCCGCCAATCAAGCTCCCCAGGAGCTGCGCCTCAGCCGCACCAGCTTTGATCAACTCCTCGAAGAGCGGGGGCTGATCAGCCAATTGGATGCCCTCCTCGATCAGGTCTTGGCGGCTGGCCGCAGCGCTGGGATCAGGCCAGGGGCCATCACAGCCGTGCTGCCCGTAGGCGGCAGCAGCCACATCCCCCGGCTGCGCCGCTGGCTGGAGGAACGGCTGGTTGGGGTGCCCCTCAAAACCCATCGCCCGGTTGAGGCAGTGGCGCTCGGGGCCCTGGCGCTCACCCCGGGCGTCCAGCTCAAGGATGTGCTGACCCATGGGGTTGAGCTGCGCTGCTGGGAACAACGCAGCGGACGCCACACCTGGCATCCCCTGTTTGTGGCGGGCCAGGGTTGGCCGACCGATCGCCCCCTCGAGATCGTGCTGGCCTGCAGCCTGGATGGCCAGAGCTGCATCGAACTCAGCTTGGGGGAAGCCCAAATTGAGCAGCGCGGTGAAGTGGTGTTTGAAGGAGACCTGCCGGTGCTGCGTCAACGCCGAGCTGGCCGGGCCCAGGTCATCCCTTGGCGCGACCACCCCTGCGCCATCGCCCTGGATCCCCCTGGCAAACAAGGTGTGGATCGACTCAAGCTGGATTTTGTGATCAACGGCCAAGGCCAACTCACGGCGGAGATCACGGATCTCGTCACCGGCGCCAGCCTGGGCGAGCGACGCTTTGGCCCGGTGCGCTGACACTGCCCCCAAAAGCACCGGTAAGACTGATAGAACGGGATTTGATTGCATCTGCCGCCTTGGCCCTCCGCCGGCACAGGCTCCCGCGTTTTTGGCTTGGACTCACCCTGGGGCTGGTGGCCTCAGGAGTTGGCGCGGCCTATTGGTGGGAACAGCAGTTGCCCCAGCGCCTCGAGCAGGCAGCCGCCACCGGAAATCTCAACGCTTGCTTGCGTTACAGCGAGCAACTCGAAGCCCTGCGCTGGCTGGGTGACAGCGCGCCGAAGGAACAGGGGCAATGCCGGCGCCTGAAAGCTGCGGAACTGTGGCAGCAACGCCAATGGGCCCAAGCCCTGCGGCTGCAGTGGCAACTGGTGAATTCCCCGGCAGCCCGACCCAGCGACCAACGCCAACTCGATCGCTGGGTCTTGGAGTTGCAACGCCTGTCCCTCGACCAGTTCCAACAGGGGAATCTCAAGGGCGCCTTGGCGCTTTTGGCCCCGATTGGCGATGACCACAACAGTGCCGGCAACGCCACGGGGGATGCCTATACCCAAATCTGGAACCGCAACCGGCTGCTGATGGAGCGCAGCCAAAAACTGGTGGCGCAAAAGCGCTGGTGGGAGGCCCTCGACGCCCTCACCAGGCTCGACCATCCCTGGTGGAAAGGCGAGAGCCGGGCCTTAAAGGCCAAGGTGCAGGCAGGGATCAATGCCTTGGCCGACCACGACCGCGAGCACGACGGCCATGGCTCCTTGCCCCATACGGTGCCTGCGGCCGACCTGGATGCCAGGGTTCAAGCCCAAATCGCCAAGGGGCTCGATGAGTGGACAGCCTTCACAGCCGCCTGCAAATCCCTGGGCGGCAAGGTGATCGAAGCGGGTCCCGAAACGGCCTGCCAGCGCCCATGACAAGATTGGGCCCGCGAAAGAGTTCACGGACCATGCAGCCAGGTGATCAGGTCAAGGTCTGCCAAAGCGTGGTTGTCTACCACCATCCCCAACATCGCGGCGTGGCCTTTGATCTCCTTGGCCAGCAAGGGGAAGTGGTCACCGTGCTGAACGAGTGGAAAGGCCGGGTGATCAGCCCCAACCTTCCGGTGGTGGTGGCGTTTGGCAAATTCAAGGCCCATTTCCGCGCCGACGAAATCGAAGCGGCCTAAGGGCGCAACAGGAACACCCCTTCCTCCCCATCGATCCCCTGCAGGGCCAGCTGAATGGTTTCTTGCCGACTGGTGGGCACCACCCGGCCGCAAAAATCAGGCTGGATCGGCAATTCCCGATGGCCCCGATCCACCATGGCCAGCAGGCTCACCCGTTCCGGGCGGCCCCAGGCCTGCAGGGCCTCAAGGGCTGCCCGCACCGTGCGGCCCGTGAAAATCACGTCATCCACCAGCACCACCTGCCGTCCCTCCAGGCTCACGGGCAGGTCCGTGGGCTGGGCCAGCCTGGTGCCAATCCGCTCTAAATCATCGCGGTGAAAGGTGGGATCAAGGCTGCCGTGATCGATGGCATGGCCGCAAATCACCCCCAAGCGGGCCGCCAGAACCTCAGCCAAGGCCACCCCGCGGGTGGGAATCCCCAGCAACAGCAACCGGTGGGTATCGGCGACACCCTCGAGCACCTGGGAGGCGAGGCGGTCCAAGGTGCGAGAGAGGTCCTGGGCCGAGAGCAATTCGAGCCGATTCATGGGGCTGGCACCAGCAACGCCAATGCTATGGAGCCAACCAGCCGAATTCTGTGTTGCCAAAGCCTGACGCGGCTGGGATCAGGGAAATTCGCCAAGGGATTGGGGCTGTAGGTTGGGATCGAAGGCAGTGCAAACCCGAAGCGTTGCATCCATACCTCTCTTTGAAATCTCGCGATTTGAAATCTCACGATTTGAAATCCCCCGTTTTTACTTCCCAGGGTGTTGTTCCCCACGGTTTGACATCCCACGCCATGCACACCGCTAGGTGAGTCGGGTGACAGCAATTCCCTCCCAGCAGCATCCCAGCGGGCCTAACGCCCTCGATGCTTCGTTGAGCGCTTCTTCGTTGCACGATTCTCGATTGCCCGTGGCTTCGTTACGGGACTCAGCCTTGAAGGATTCAGCGTCGAGGCAGCCATCCTCGATTGCCCCCGTTGTTCTGGCCATTCTCGATGGCTGGGGCTATAGCCACGACGAAGCCCATAACGCCATCCGTACCGCGGCAACCCCGGTAATGGATGCCCTTTGGCATGCCTATCCCCACACCCTGATTGAAGCCAGTGGTGGGGCCGTTGGCTTGCCTGATGGCCAAATGGGCAACTCCGAGGTGGGCCACCTCACCATTGGTTCGGGCCGGATTATTCGCCAGGAACTGGTGCGGATTAGCCAGGCTGTGAAGGACGGCAGCATTGCCGCCAATCCAGCGCTCAACGCCCTGGCCGACAAGTTGCTCGCCAACGGCCACACCCTGCACCTGATTGGCCTCTGCTCCGATGGCGGAGTGCACAGCCACATCAACCACCTGGGCGGCCTCCTGCGCTGGGCCGCCGCTCGGGGCCTCCAGGATGTCTGCATCCATGTGATTACCGATGGTCGGGATACGGCTCCCAGCAGTGCCCCCGGCTTTGTGGCCCAGGTGCTGGAGCAAATCCAGGCAGCTGGTGTGGGCCGGATCTCCACGCTCTGTGGCCGCTACTGGGCCATGGACCGGGACAACCGCTGGGAGCGCACCGAGAAGGCCTATCGACTGCTGAGCCAATCCAGCCCCCTCAGTGACCTGGGCCCCGTGGAAGCCATTGAGGCGTCCTACGCCAGCAACGTGGGTGACGAATTCCTCGAGCCGGTGCGCCTTTCGGACGATCTGATCCAATCCGGCGATGGGTTGGTCTGCTTCAACTTCCGTCCGGATCGGGTGCGACAGCTGATCCGTGCCTTGGTTCTGCCCTCCTTCGACAACTTTGAACGCAGCCTGATCAGCGATCTGGATGTGGTCACGTTCACCCAATACGAGAAGGGCCTCCCCGTGGCCGTGGCCTTCCCGCCCGAATCCTTGGATGGGCTGCTCGGTCAAGTGGTGTCCGAGGCGGGGTTGCGCCAATTCCGCACCGCTGAAACCGAGAAATATCCCCATGTCACCTACTTCATGAATGGGGGCATCGAGCAGGCCTTCCCCGGGGAAGACCGCCACCTGGTGCCATCGCCGCGGGTTGCCACCTACGACCAATCCCCCGCCATGTCGGCCGAACAGCTCACCGATAGCTGCATCGCCGCCATCCAGAAGGGCACCTATTCCCTGGTGGTGATCAACTACGCCAACCCCGACATGGTGGGGCACACCGGCCAAATGCAAGCCACCACCGAAGCCGTCACCACCGTGGACACCTGCGTGGGCCGGCTGATGGAGGCGACCAACCGCATTGGGGGCACGCTTGTGATTACCGCCGACCATGGCAATGCCGAGGTGATGGAAGGCCCCGATGGCCGCCCCTGGACCGCCCACACCACCAATCCGGTGCCCGTGATCCTGGTGGAAGGGGAAAAACGCAAGCTGCCGGGCCACGGCACCGATGTTCAACTCCGAGCTGGCGGCGGCCTGGCCGACATTGCCCCCACCCTGTTGGACATCCTCGAACTGCCAAAACCGGCCAGCATGAGTGGCTTGTCCTTGGTGGCTCCCCTGGGCAGCCAGAGTGAGCCCAACCGCGTTGCCCAGACCCTGGGCGTCTAGCCTGAATCCATGATCACGTCGATTTTGTCTTGGGTTTGGATTGGCAGCGGCGTGCTGCTGATCGTGAGCGTGCTGCTCCACAGCCCCAAGGGGGATGGCATGGGAGGGCTTGCCTCCAGCGGTGGCTCAATGTTTACCAGCGCCCGCAGTGCGGAGGACACCCTCAACCGGATTAGCTGGACCCTGCTCGCCGTCTTTTTAGGCCTGGCCGTGGTGCTGAGCGCTGGCTGGCTGAAGTAAGGCGATGAACCGCCGCAACCTGTTGGCCAGCTTGGGATCGGGATTTGCCGCGCTTTTGGGCGGTGCCAAGGCGGCCTTGGCCGCCTCCAAAGCCGGTGATCCGGCCTGGGAGCTAAGCAAAGCCGAGTGGAAACAACGGCTCAGTCCTGGTGCCTTCGTGGTCTTGCGGGAGGAGGGCACCGAACGGCCCTTCAGCAGTCCCCTCAACAACGAAAAACGGGCCGGCACCTTTGTCTGTGCCGGCTGCCAGCTGCCCCTGTTCAGCTCCAAGGCCAAATACGACAGCGGCACCGGCTGGCCCAGCTTTTGGGAACCACTGCCCAAGGGCATCGTCACCAAGCTGGATTTCAAACTGATCGTGCCGCGCACCGAGTACCACTGCCGCCGTTGTGGGGGGCACCAAGGCCATGTGTTCGATGACGGCCCCAAGCCCACCGGCAAGCGCTACTGCAACAACGGCATCGCCCTGAATTTCATACCCAGTAAGACAGCCGCTCCCAGTAAGAAGAGCGCCCCAGCCGGTTAGCCGGTGAACTCCGTGTTGTAGGCCTCCTCACCGTGGGCCTGGATATCGAGGCCTTGGCGTTCCTCGAGGTCGTTCACCCTGAGGGGCATCACGCTGCCAATCAACTTGAGCACCGCGTAGGTGCCCACGCCCACCCAAAGGGCCGTAAAACCTGCTGCCTTGAGCTGGATCACCAGCAGGCCAGGATTACCCGCCAAAAGACCATTGGCCCCAGCAGGATTCACCACTTTCAGGGCAAGAATCCCCGTCATCACAATCCCCACAAAGCCCGCAACCCCATGCACGGGCAGCACATCCAGGCTGTCATCGAGGCCACTGCGGTTTTTGAGCTGGAGGGCATAACTGCAGATGGCCGCTGCCACAAAACCGATCAACACAGACCCCAAAGGACTCACAAAACCAGCGGCCGGGGTGATCGCCACAAGACCAGCCACCGCCCCGGTGGCCACACCCACCGCCGTGGGCTTGCCCCGCTGGAGCGTTTCGATCACCATCCAGCCCACCGCAGCGGCAGCACCGGCCGTATTGGTGGTGAGGCAGGCCAGGGAGGCCAAGTTGCCAGCGATCAGGGCACTGCCGCCATTGAAGCCAAACCAGCCAAACCAAAGCAGGCCAGCACCCATCAGGATGAACGGCACATTGTGGGGCGGCGAGCCGTTGCCCGGATAGCTGCGGCGCCTGCCAACCACCCCTGCCGCCACTGCAGCGCCCACACCTGAGGCCATCTCCACCACCAGTCCGCCTGCGAAATCCAGGGCTCCAAGCCCGTCAACGCCAAGGAAGCCCCCTGGCCCCCACACCATGTGGGCCAGGGGCAGGTAGATAAAGGTGCTCCACAGCACCACAAAGGCAATCCAGGCCCGGAAATGCATCCGCTCCACCACCGCCCCGGAGATCAGGGCTGGCGTGATGATCGCGAAGGTGAGCTGAAACAGCGCCACGGCGCCATGGCTGAGCTGGCCATTGCCATAGGAGGCCGACCAATTGCTGAGGCCCGCCCACTGGAAACCCCCAATGAACGGCGCCAGGGGGCCGCTGCCCTCGGAGAAAGCCAAGCTGTAGCCAAACAGCACCCAGAGCACACTCACCAGGGCCATGGCAGCAAAGCTCATCACCATGGTGTTGAGCACGTTGCGGCTGCGCACAAACCCCGCATAAAAGAGGGCCAAGGCTGGCGTCATCATCAACACCAGGGCCGCACAGAGCAGCACGAAGCCGTTATTGGCGCTCTGGAGAGCCTGGGCTGCCGGCGAGAGGGCGTCCCCCGCGAGGACAGCCACGGGCAAGGCCGAGATCAGAACTGGGGGCACAGCAGGTGCGCAGATCGCGGCAGGTTGCCCACCAGCGAGGGCCCCAGTTGGTAGCTGTCACTACAGAAAGTGGGTTATCCGTTTCTTTTGATACAGAAACCCGGGCGGCATGCAGCCATAAAAAAAGCGCCCCCGAAGGGGCGCCGATGCTGGGATCTGAAGGATCAAAATCCGACTGAGATCTCGGTTGAGATCCCTGGTCGAAGTCCGTCGATCAGTAGTCGAAGTCGCCGCCCATGCCACCGCCACCGGCGGGAGCACCGTCCTTCTTCTCGGGCATGTCAGCCACGATGCACTCGGTGGTGAGCACCATGCCAGCGATGGACGCCGCGTTCTGGAGGCCAGAGCGGGTCACCTTGGCGGGGTCAACGATGCCGGCAGCCAGCATGTCGACGTACTCACCAGTGGCGGCGTTGTAACCCTCATTGAAGGGCTTGTTCTTCACGTTCTCAGCCACCACAGCGCCGTTCACACCAGCGTTCTGGGCGATGCGCATCAGGGGAGCGGTCAGGGCGGAGGCCACGATGTGGGCGCCGATCAGCTCTTCGCCGGAGAGGTTGGCCTTGGCCCAATCCTCAAGGGCAGGGGCCAGGTGGGCCAGGGTGGTGCCACCGCCAGGAACAATGCCTTCCTCAACGGCCGCCTTGGTGGCGTTGATGGCATCTTCCAGGCGCAGCTTCTTGTCCTTCATCTCGGTTTCGGTGGCAGCGCCCACCTTCACCACGGCCACGCCGCCGCTCAGCTTGGCCAGACGCTCCTGCAGCTTCTCCTTGTCGTAGGAGGAGTCGGTTTCGTCCATCTGCTTGCGGATTTGCTCGCAGCGAGCCTTCACGGCCACCTCATTGCCTTCGGCCACGATGGTGGTGGTGTCCTTGTTGATGGTGATGCGGCGGGCGGTGCCCAGCATCTCCAGCTTGGCGTTATCCAGCTTCAGACCAGCGTCTTCGGTGATCAGCTGACCGTTGGTGAGAACGGCGATGTCTTCGAGCATGGCCTTACGGCGATCGCCGAAGCCAGGGGCCTTCACGGCGGCCACATTCAACACGCCGCGCAGGCGGTTGACCACCAAGGTGGCGAGGGCTTCCTTCTCGATGTCCTCAGCAATGATCAGCAGAGGCTTGCCGGTGCGGGCGATTTGCTCGAGAACGGGAACCAGGTCTTGCACCAGGCCGATCTTCTTGTCGGTGAGAAGGATGTAGGGCTCTTCGAGCACCGCTTCCATCCGCTCGGTGTCGGTGGCGAAGTAGGGCGAGATGTAGCCCTTGTCGAAGCGCATGCCTTCGGTGACCTCCAGTTCGGTGGTCATCGATTTGCCCTCCTCGAGGGAAATCACGCCTTCCTTGCCAACCTTGTCCATGGCGTCGGCAATCATCCGACCCACCTCTTCGTCGTTGCCGGCGGAGATGGTGCCCACCTGGGCGATGGCGTTGCTGTCGCTGATGGGCTTGGCGTGCTCCTCGATCTTCTTGACGAGGAACTCGGAGGCCTTGTCGATGCCGCGCTTGAGCGTGATGGCATTGGCGCCAGCAGCCACGTTGCGCAGACCGGCCTTGACCATGGCGTGGGCCAACACGGTGGCCGTGGTGGTGCCGTCACCGGCAGCATCGTTGGTCTTGGAGGCGGCCTGACGAATCAGGGCCACACCGGTGTTCTCGATGTGGTCTTCGAGTTCAATTTCTTTGGCGATGGTGACGCCGTCATTGACGATCTGGGGGGCACCAAACTTCTTCTCAAGCACCACGTTGCGACCCTTGGGGCCAAGGGTGACCGCGACGGCTTCGCAGAGGATGTCGATGCCTTTTTCGAGGGCCCGGCGGGCTTGCTCGTTATAAATAATGCGCTTAGCCATGGAAGGCGATGTCCTTGTGAAGGGTTAATCCCTGGGAAGGGTTAAACGGAACTGGATCGGCCGAAACTCTGACGAGCTCAGTTGACGATGGCCAGGATGTCTTTCTCGGAGAGCAGCACGTACTCATCGGTGCCGAGCTTGATGTCGGTGCCGGCGTACTTGCTGTAGAGCACCTTGTCGCCCACGCTCACTTCAGGAGCCTGACGGGTGCCGTCATCGTTGCGCTTGCCAGGACCGATTTGCACCACCTCGCCCACCTGGGGCTTTTCCTTGGCGGTGTCGGGCAAGAGGATGCCACCGGCGGTCTTTTCCTCCGACTCAGAAACCTTGATGAAAATGCGATCTCCGAGGGGCTTAACCGTGGAGACGCTGAGAGAAACAGCAGCCATGAATAAATTGCGAAAGCAACGGCATGGCGTCTGAGACGCCACTGGGAGACGGATCCGGCCCCAGTCGCAGGAGAGCTGGCACTCGGACCCGTTGAGTGCTAACCCTATGGGCCCGGCCAAGAAATGACTAGGGCGGTTCTGTGCGGTTGACCGAACCACCCCAAGGCGGCAATGCGCGGTGATAAGGTCGTGCCGCTTCAAGCGGGATGGTCCCGCTGTGCGCTCCTCGCGTTTTCCTTATTTATGGCTGCTGCTACCGCCACCGGCACCAAAGGCATCGTCCGCCAGGTCATTGGCCCTGTGCTTGACGTTGAGTTTCCGGCCGGAAAGCTGCCAAAGATCTACAACGCTCTTCGTATTGAAGCGAAGAATTCCGCCGGCCAAACCGTTGCCCTGACTGCAGAAGTGCAGCAGCTCCTCGGCGATCACCGGGTGCGCGCCGTGGCCATGAGCACCACCGATGGCCTGGTGCGGGGCATGGAAGCCCTCGACACCGGCGCTCCCATCTGTGTGCC